>JAILQA010000166.1 GCA_024699205.1 Treponema sp.
TGACATATTTCTGTCTCCTATTAAATAAATATATCTATATAAACTATAATGAATATATAGATATATTTATTTAATAGGAGACAGAAATATGTCAAGAAAAATTACAATCATCGGTGCAGGACAGGTAGGATCAACTGTTGCTTATGCCCTTACATTAAAGCAGATTGCCTCAGAAATTGTAATCATCGATATCATTAAAGAAAAGGCTATGGGAGAAGCAATGGATATCCGTCAGGGTACACCATTTATTGGTCCAGTATATGTTCATGATGGAGATTATGAAGATGCTAAAGGCTCTGATATTGTTGTATTTACTTCTGGTGTAGGCCGCAAACCTGGACAGTCACGTCTTGACCTTACTCAGACTAACGTTGACATTACAAAGTCTGTTATTCCACAGATTACAAAAGTTGCTCCTAACGCTCTTTACGTTATCGTTGCTAACCCTGTTGATATTCTTACATATCAGTTTGTAAAAACTTCCGGCATTCCTGCTAACCACATTTTTGGTACAGGTACAATGCTTGATACAGCAAGATTCCGTGCAAGAATTGCAGAAACTTACAAGGTTGCTCAGGAAAATGTTCATGGTTATGTTTTCGGTGAACATGGAGATTCTTCATTTGTTCCTTGGTCTCTTGCAAATATCGGTTCTATTCCTGTTGATGATTTTGCTAAATCTTACCGTGGCGACAAGCTTCCTGATTTTGATAAGAATGATGTTGAAGATTACATCAGAAAGTCAGGTGGAATTATTATTGCTGCTAAAAAATGTACAAACTATGCAATTGGTGTTACAACAGCAACCTTGTGTGAAGCTTTGAATTACGATACAGATTCAGTTCTTACAATTTCTTCTATGCTTGATGGCGAATATGGAATTAAAGATGTTTGTCTTTCTATTCCTACAGTTATTGGCTGCAACGGAATCAAGGGAAGAATTGAAACTCCTCTTACAGATGCAGAAATTGCTTCTTTGCGCCACAGTGCAGACTGTCTCAAAGACGTAATCAAACAGGTAAACTTCTAATAGGAAAAAATATGGAATATAAAATTGAACATGACTCAATGGGCGAAGTAAAAGTTCCAGCAGATAAATACTGGGGAGCCCAGACAGAACGCAGTCATGAAAACTTTGAAATTGGCGTTGGAATTGAAACAATGCCTCGCGAAATTACAAAAGCTTTTGGCTATCTTAAAAAGGCTGCTGCAATGGCAAACAACGCCCTCAAACCTGAAAAAATGACTGATGAAAAATTAAAGGCAATTTCTCAGGCTTGTGAAGAAGTAATTTCTGGTTCTTTAAATGACCACTTCCCTCTTGTAGTATGGCAGACAGGTTCTGGAACTCAGAGCAACATGAATGCCAACGAAGTTATTGCTAACCGTGCAAATGAAATTGCTGGCAAAAAACTTTGTCATCCAAATGATGATATTAACATGAGCCAGTCTTCTAACGATACATTCCCAACTGCCCTTCACATTTCTGCAGTTTGTGTTATTGAAGATAAACTCCTTCCAGCAATTGATACCTTAGTTGCAACCTTCAAACGTCTTGAAAAAGAAAATGAAGGAATCGTTAAGTCTGGACGTACACATTTGCAGGACGCTGTACCTATTGCTTTTGATCAGGAAATCTCAGGCTGGAGAACATCTTTGGAACGCGACCGCGAAATGCTTTGTTCTTCACTTCCTTATCTTAAACAGCTTGCTCTTGGTGGTACTGCTGTAGGAACAGGACTTAATGCTCCAAAAGGTTTTGATTCAAAAGTTGCTGAATGTGTTTCTAAACTTACAGGAAAGGATTTTATTACAGCAGCTAACAAGTTCCATGCTCTTACTTCTAAAGATGAACTGGTATTCGCTCACGGAGCAATCAAAGCTCTTGCCGCAGATATGATGAAGATTGCTAACGATGTTCGCTGGCTTGCTTCTGGTCCTCGTGATGGACTTGGAGAAATCCACATTCCAGAAAACGAACCAGGCTCTTCAATCATGCCTGGAAAAGTAAACCCAACTCAGTGTGAAGCAGTTACTATGGTTGCTGTTCAGGTAATGGGTAATGATGCAGCAATTGGTTTTGCCGCAAGCCAGGGAAACTTTGAATTGAACGTATTTATGCCGGTGATTGCATATAACTTTATCCAGTCTGCACGCTTGCTTGCTGAATCAATGGAAAGCTTTAACAAAAACTGTGCTGTTGGAATCACTGCAAATAAAGAAAAAATGCATCACAACCTTTATAACTCACTTATGCTGGTAACTGCATTAAATCCTTATATTGGTTATGAAAATGCTGCAAAAACAGCTCACAAAGCTTTTGACGAAAATATTTCTCTTAAAGAAGCTTGCGTAGGATTAGGTTTCCTTACAGCCGAAAAGTTTGACGAAGTATTCAAACCTGAAGCTATGGCATATCCTCAGAAATAATAGCTAAGCTGTTTGTGATAAATTGAAAGCTAAAGAGGTGATAACAGATTTCTGTTGTCACCTTTTTTTTTACAAGTTATACTGATTTTATGGAAAAAACTTTTAATACAAACAGTACTTTTTTGTATGTCGTAGCCGGTGTGACAATTATATTCATTCTGGCACAATCAATTTATTTTTTAGTAAGGGCTTCAAAAAGAGCCAAAGCAATCGAAATGGAAAAATCTCTGGTCTGGAAAACAATTTCTTCTACGGCGATTTTTACCATTGCTCCGGCCTTTTCTATTTTACTGGGAGTTGTTACCTTGTCGCAATTTTTGGGACTCCCCTTGCCTTGGATTCGTCTCAGCGTAATTGGAGCTATAACCTATGAGCTTCCAGCAGCTACTTCTACTGCTAAGGCTCTGGACATTTCTCTTTCACAAATGATTACCGACCCTAAAACTTACACTGCAATTGCCTGGGTAATGACACTGGGAATCCTGCCAAGTATTCTGCTCACTCCAATTTTAATAAAAAAGATTCAGAAGGGTGTCATTAAGATTCAGACAAAAGATTCTGCCTGGGGCAATATTTTTATGACTTCTCTTTTTATGGGAATGATTTCGGCCTTTAGTGGTATGGTTTTTAGTCATCTCAGGGAAGGCTTTAAAGGCTTACTGCCGGTTGTAGTTCTTTTTATTTCCGCTCTGATAATGGGAATCTGCGGACTTTTAATTAAAAAGGCTAAAATCACCTGGCTTGAAAACTTTGCTATGCCTTTTTCTATGATTTTGTCCATGGTGGCAGCAGTTTTCCTTGCTCCACTATTCGGATAAGCAGCTCTATAACAAACTGCATATTTATAGAAGGAGATTTTTATGACATTTGAAGAATATAATTTGGATTCACATAAAAAAGGACAGCTTTGGATTTGGACAGCATTGTGCGTTATTTTGTTTGTTCCAATTTCTATCTGTCTCTATTACAATGCCTGGCCAAGCTTTACAGCGGTTTTTAAGGGGCTTTTGGGCGTTGCACCAATTTACTGGACAGTTGGAATTATTGAAATCATCACTTTTACACCAATGCTTGGAACTTCTGGAACCTATTTAAGTTTTGTCACCGGAAACGTAACTGCTCTAAAAGTACCGGCAGCCTTGAATGCTATGGAAAGTGCTGGAATACAGCCAAATACAGAAGAAGGTGAAATCATCTCCACAATTGCTATTGCAACAGCTTCTATTGTTACGACTATTGTAATTGCAGTAGGAGTCTTCTGTTTTGTTCCTTTGCAGCCTTTATTGGCCAGCGAAAAATTAAAACCAGCTTTTGACAATATCCTCTCATCCCTTTTTGGTGCCCTGGGACTTGTTTATATTAGTAAAAACTGGAAGGTTTCAATTGTACCTGTAACCTTCATGGTGATTTTGTTTATTTGCGTGCCTAGCCTTGCAAGTTCTGTTGGCGTTCTGGTTCCAGTGGGAATCTTAATTTCTTTAGGCGCAGCAAGAATTATGTACAAAAAAGGATGGCTAGCATAATGTTTTTTTCAGAGGAAGATAAAAGCAAAATCGTAAATGATATGTGCCACATGATTCAGTGTAAAACTGTTTCTAATATGGACGAAAGTAAGGTTGACTGGCAGGAGTTTAAAAAGTTCACGTCTTATCTCCGGGAAGCCTTTCCAACTATTTATTCCACCTGCGAGTTTTTCAAGATTGGAAAAACCGGTTTGGTGCATAAGATTAAAGGAAAATCGTCACAAGATTCCGATGCATCACAAGTTCACAATCCGACACAAACTTCTCCTGCTTCACCAGAATCCGCTCAAAAACACGCAATTGTCCTTATGGCCCATTACGACGTGGTTCCTGTTGTTGAAGCAGACTGGGGCTTTGCTCCTTTTGCTGGAGATGTTGTAGATGGTTCCATCCGCGGTCGTGGTACAATGGATACAAAAGGAACCTTATGTGCCTGTATGGAAGCGGTTGAACTTAGCTTAAAAAAAGGCTGGCGGCCCGAGCAGGATTTGTATCTTTGCTTTAGCGGCGAAGAAGAAATAAACGGTCAGACCTGTGCAGATATTGTTTCCTGGTTTGAGCAGAAAAAAATTACAGTGGATTTTGTACTTGATGAAGGCGGTGCAATTGTTGAAAATGCTTTTCCAGGAGTTTCCAAACCTTGTGCCATAATTGGCACCGAAGAAAAAGGTTCTACTTACTTGGATTTAATTGTAGGCGGAACTACAGGACATGCTTCTGCCCCTCCAAAACATTCTTCGGTTGGACTTGCAGCAAAAATTGTTGCAGAAATTGAAAAAAAAGAACCTGCCATAGAGTTTACCCCAACAGTCACTCAGCTTTTGCGCACAATGGGTAAAAACAACGACAAAGCCGCCTTTAGATTCATTTTTTCTAATCTCTGGCTTACAAAACCTCTTGTCGGATTAATCTCCAGAATTTTGCGTGGTGAGCTTTTTGCCCTGCTCCACACAACCTGTGCAATCACAAAGTTTACTGGAAGCGAAGGCTATAATGTTCTTCCGCTTAAAGCCAGCGTTGGAATGAACTTCCGCCTGCTTGGAAAAGATACTGTTGAAAAGGCTGTAAGAGGAATTGAAAAAATCGCCTCAAAAACAGCCAGACGACTTGTTGGAAAAAATGCTCAGGTTCAAGTTAATGTTGTCAGTTATGGAAATCCTTCACGGGTTTCTTCAACAAACTGCCAGCAATGGACAATGCTAAGCGAAGTTATCAAAGAAACCTGGCCAGAAGTCATTGTCAGTCCATATTTGATGATGGCCTGCAGCGATTCCCGTCATTACTGCCGCATTACCGACAAGGTTTACCGCTTTAGTGCAATGTACATGTCAAAGGAAGACCGGGCAATGATTCACGGAATAAATGAGGCAATTCGCGTGGATGTACTGCTTAAAACTGTTGATTTTTACACAAGGCTGATAAAAAAGATGTAATGTACTATAATTAAATAAATATTTTATAAGAGCAAATTATGACATTAAAAGAATTAGAGATTGGAGAATCCGCAAGTATTTCCAAAACAGGCGGTAATGGAGAATTACGTCAGCATTTTCTTGATATGGGTGTTATTCCGGGAACTGTAATCACAAAAGTTAAGCTTGCCCCTATGGGAGATCCTATAGAGTTTGACGTAAATGGTTATGAACTTACAATGCGTCTTTCAGATGCCGAAAAAATCGCAGTTGAACCTGTAAATAATACGGTAGAAACAGTAGAAACTGCAGAAATCAGGGATAAGAGCTTACACCCTGGTCTTGGTGAAGGCGGTAAGTTTCATTCAAAAGAAAACGAAAATCCCCTGCCAGATGACACAATTCTTACCTATGCCCTTGTTGGAAATCAAAACTGCGGAAAAACAACGCTTTTTAATCAATTGACCGGCTCCAATCAGCACGTAGGAAACTTTCCAGGAGTTACTGTTGACCGAAAAGATGGAACAATACGCAATCATAAAAATACTCTTGTAACAGATTTACCCGGCATTTATTCAATGTCGCCCTATTCCAGCGAAGAAATTATTTCCCGTAATTTTGTACTCAATGAAAAGCCCCGCGGAATCATAAATATTGTAGATGCAACTAACATTCAGCGTAATCTTTACCTTACAATGCAGCTTCTGGAAATGGATATTCCAATGGTAGTTGCCCTCAATATGATGGATGAAGTTACAGGCAATGGTGGTTCAATCAATGTAAATAAAATGGAAGAGCTGTTAGGTGTTCCGGTTATCCCAATTTCTGCTACAAAAAATCAGGGTGTTGATGAACTTATAAAACATGCAATTCACGTTGCCCATTTCCAGGAAAAGCCACTCAGACAGGATTTTTGTGATGAAAACGATTCTGGTGGTGCAGTTCATCGGGCTCTTCATGCAGTAATTCACCTTATTCAGGATCATGCCGAAAAAGCTGATATTCCAGTCCGTTTTGCCGCAAGCAAGCTTCTGGAAGGCGATAAAAGGATTCTCTATGCCCTTGATTTAGATGTAAACGAAAAAGAAATACTTGAGCATATTTCTCTTCAAATGGAAAATGAACGTGGACTTGACCGAAGTGCCGCCATAGCCGATATGCGTTATGCCTTTATAAATAAAGTTTGCAGTCAAACTGTAAAAAAGCCCCACGAAAGCAGAGAAAGAATCCGTTCTCAAAAAATTGACAAGCTTTTAACAGGCCGCTTTACCGCAATCCCTCTTTTTATTTTGATTATGGCTTGTGTTTTCTTTTTAACCTTCAACGTTATCGGAGCCTTCTTGCAGGGACTTTTGGAAAACGGAATAGATGTCCTCACTTCTCTTACAGATTCCGGTCTCACAGCAATCGGTACCAATGAAGTCCTTCACGCCCTCATAATAGACGGTATTTTTGCAGGCGTTGGCAGCGTCCTTTCTTTTTTGCCTATTATTGTTACCCTCTTTTTATTTCTTTCTCTTCTTGAAGATTCAGGATACATTGCCAGGGTTGCCTTTGTTATGGACAAGCTGCTTAGAAAAATAGGCTTATCTGGCCGCAGTATAGTTCCTCTTTTAATTGGTTTTGGCTGTACAGTTCCAGCCGTTATGTCTACCCGCATTCTTCCAAGTGAACGCGATCGTAAAATGACTATTCTTTTAACTCCCTTTATGAGCTGTACCGCAAAACTTCCTATTTATGCCTTTTTTACCGCTGCATTTTTCCCAAAACATGGTGGATTAATTATGACTGCCCTTTATTTTCTTGGCATAGTGATTGGTATTCTCGTTGCCTTATTATATAGAAAAACTTTATTCAAAGGTGAGCCGGTCCCTTTTGTAATGGAACTGCCAAATTACAGGCTTCCAAGCGTAAAAAATACAGCCCAGCTTCTTTGGGAAAAAGCAAAAGATTTTCTTGAACGTGCCTTTACCGTAATTTTTATTGCAACAATCGTTATTTGGTTTTTGCAAAGCTTTAGCCTTCATCTGCATTTTGTAGAAGATTCTTCCCAAAGTATACTTGCCCTTATTGCAGGCTTTTTAGAACCAATTATGAAGCCTCTTGGACTTGGTGACTGGCGCATTTGTACCTCTCTTATTTCGGGTGTAATGGCAAAAGAAAGTGTAGTTTCCACACTGGAGATTCTTTTTGCTGGAGGAATTACATCGGCTATTTCCACACGAGCAGCCGCAAGTCTTCTCGTATTCAGTCTGCTTTATTCACCTTGTATTGCAGCAATTGCTTCTGTAAAACGTGAACTTGGTTCAAAATGGGCCCTTGCAATGGTAGTCTGGCAGTGTCTTTTAGCCTGGATTTGCGCCTTTGCAGTTTATATGATTTGCGGATTATTTCTTGGTT
>JAILQA010000194.1 GCA_024699205.1 Treponema sp.
TTCTGTTGTAAATAATGTTGGCGTAAACTTGAATACAGCATCTTACATGCTTTTGAAATATGTTTCTGGTATAAACGTTTCTACCGCAAAGAAAATTGTAGCTTACCGAGATGCAAATGGTAAAATCACCAGTCGTGAAGATTTGAAAAAAGTTCCGGGACTTGGACCAAAAGCCTTTGAACAGTGTGCAGGCTTTTTAAAAATTGCAGAAAGTTCTGACCCATTGGACAATACTTGGGTTCATCCAGAAAACTATGATGCAGCCCGCGAAATCCTTCCTATGATTCAGAAAGGCGAAAAGATTTCTACTTCAAAAATTGATGAAATTGCACAGAAATACAACATTGGCGTTACAACTGTTCGTGATATTGTAGAAGAACTCCAAAAACCAAACCGCGACCCTCGTGACGGATATCCAGCTCCTATTATGCAGAAGGGCGTTGTTCAGTTTGAAGATTTGAAAGAAGGTATGAAAGTTACCGGAAAAATCAAAAATGTTGTTGATTTTGGTGCTTTTGTTGATATAGGTTTGCATGAAACTGGACTTGTTCACCTTAGCGAATTGAGCGACAGTTTTGTAACAGATCCTATGGAGGTTGTAAAAGTTGGCGATGTCCGCGAGTTTACAATCATTCAGCTGGATACTGTAAGACGAAGAATCAGCTTATCGCTAAAGAGCGATGCTGCCTCAAGAATCGGTGGCGATAAATCAGCTGCCAAAAAAGAAAATACAGGTTCAGTAACACCTAAGAGGGTTGTAGTTGTTAAAAAAGATGGCAACAAGTCAAACTCTGCCGGTAATAACGGACGTTCTGGTGAAAACCGAAGGTATAATTCCGGTAGTGATGATGGCATGAGCTACAATCCTTTTGCGGCATTTTTTAACAAATAACTTATTGTTAATGATGACATGTAATTTGTAATATTATTTAAATAGTGCTATAATTATATACTGTAGTACTATTTAAATAGTAAAAAAACTAGGAGGAGGTTTTTCCATGAAGAAGAAAATAATCTTTGGTTCAACCTTGTTGGCTTTGGTTTTATGTATTTTCGGATGTAATTTTCAGTTGCCGGAATCCATTGCTGTAAAATCAAATGCAAAATATGAGTTTGCGATTGCAAATAAGAGTTTCCCACTTGGTGATTTATTTTCTATTGATAAAATAAGGGAATCTTTTTCTGGCGATTCATCAAATTCTAATTCCGGGGGAGAATCTGTAAGTGCAGATATGCAGATTTACGATTATAATCCAGATAAATCTGCGAATGAGAAATCTACCCAGAAGTTCCTTATCAACATGAAGCTTCAGGAAATCCCTCTTAATCTGGACGAATATCTTGCGGATATAGATTTTGACTCAAGCTTTGATTCCATGAATATCAATAAGGAAATTGAAATCCCAAATGTTGATATCAATGAAGATAAAGTAGTTGATGTTGAAGTAAACGAAAAAATCAATGCACTGGTTTCTTTCAGAGGAACTACTCAAGAAACTGCACCTTTGTCAGTGACTTTTAATCCAGGTAACGGTTTCAACAATATAACTTATAAAACCGGTTACATGGTTATTTCTAATACTCCTGATTTGGATAATGTTGATTTTGGTCAATATGGACAGGAAGGTTTTACTCTTCCTCAATTTGTTTCAGAAGGAAAGCTTACTGGAGCTGTAAAACTCCTTTATAATGGAAACGTTATTTCAGAGGCAACTTTTGATGATAATGGTCTGGCTCGTTTACCTCTTAATAATGTTACAGTTTATGTAGAAGGTATGTCCCTCAATTTTACCGGAGGAGAGAATGGTAAAACCTTCTATGCACTTGTTTCTCAAGACAGCCAGGTAAAGAGTGCAAACGGTATTTCTTTCCAGGATCCTATTGATTCCACTCTGGAAGCTTCTTTTGATATAGGCAACGATTCAGCCTTAAAATCCTGCGAAATTGCAGAGGGTAGCTTAGCTGTTGAATTTTCTACCCCTGAAGAATGGTCAGGCATTGAAATTAAAACTTATCAGATTGATTTGACTGGCGGTTTGAATGTAACTCTTGCTTACGATAGTCTTTTAGATGGTTCTGATTCTACACGTAAGGAATTTGATTTTGCTGCCGCAGGAGTAACTCAGGAGCAAAAAACTTTTGTAAATACAGATATTACAGCAAATACAGCAGTTTCAATCAAAATGACAAATGCTAATTTGCAGTTTATTGATGATAATGATCAGAAAATAAATCCTGTTGTAAAAGTTGAAGTTAAGATTGAAGAAGTTGCCAGTGCACTTGTTGTAATTCAGGCTGCTGATTCAGGTTCTTCTGAAACACAAAACACAGAAGAATCATTCAATACCAGAATCGAAGATTCAAAGAATTTGGACTCTGATATACTTAAATCAATCAGAAAAATTAAATGGAATCCAAGTGGTCTTTCAATTTCTTACTTAAACACACTTCCTTCTTCAAATGAATTGAAACTCAAATTCTCATCTGACTTCTTTGATATTACAGATAAGGTACAGACTTTTGGAACTACCACTGCAGAAACCCGAAAAACTATGGAACTCTTTTGTGCTGATGAACATGAAACACTGTTAGGTACAAATGCTGGTGAGTTTAGTACAATTGATTATGCAGCAGAGTTAATTTTACCTGATTATGAAGTAGACAGCGAAGGAAATAAAACAATCATTGTAAGAGATGTAGTTCCTGGTGAAACTTATGTTATTGACCTTGTAATAACTCCAAAACCAGACTGGTATGCTGTTTATGTAAAATCAGATCTTACAAATCAGAGCGGAAACATTTCAACAGGTTTGAACCTTTCTTCAGTTATGAAAGGCATGCAGGAAAAACTTGGCGATGATCTTTCAAGCAAGATAAAAATAGAGACAATTCCTCTTTATCTTTTCTGTCAGATTCCTGAAATTGCAAACACATTTAATAATACGAAATTTGTTGGAAAGATAAATGCTTATATTGGAGATGATAATAAAGTTCAGGTTCCGGGCACAGACAATGTTTATCTGCTTGGTTCTGAAACTGAAACAGGTACGTTGACGAGTTCTTCAATTCCTGAGTTAACTCTGGATCCGGAAAACAGAAATATGGTTATCTCAAATCTTTCTACAGATTTGACAGGCATAGAACCTGCCGAGATGAGTACTCTTATTGATACTACAGCCAATGGTTCTTTGTGCGTTGATTATAATGTACACTTTGAAACCGGACAGACCGGTGATATTGAAGTTCTTGCAACCAATCTGAAGAATATTCCTCAGAATACAACAAGTTCTATCAAACTTTCTGGCTTAATTATTTTATCTCTGGACTTCACCGTTACAGAGCCAATCAGCATGGATATTCTTGAACTTGTAAAAGGCAGTGACGAAGAAGATTCAGAAAATTCTGAAGAAGAAGATTCTGGTGATTTACTTGGTAGAAAAGAAGCAACTAATACTGAAGATTTCCAGAAATATCTTGATTTGATTGAATCAGCAAGTATTGATTATAAAACTTCTTCGCTTCCATTTAATTTTGATCCTCCAGAGGGAAGCAATAATACCATAACAATAAAAGTTGATTTGGATGGAGAAGGCACTACTTTTGAGCCAAAAGTTCTTAAATTTGATAGAGATTCTTTTGCAGCTAATCCATCAGATATTTTGAATACCTTCCCGTTAAAGCCTTCTGTCCAATTTGAAATCCCAGAGGGAATTCTTGGTATTCCACGAAAAATGGATTTTACAGCAAATATAAATCTCACAGTAAAAACCAATGGAAAAGTTGCTGTTTGGGAAAAAAATGCAAAAAACGGAGGTGAAGAATAATGAAAAAGCTACTCACTTCTTTCCTTATTTTAGGTTTATCGGTTAATTTAATGTTTGCAGCTGGCAAAGGCTTTTTTAGAAATCGTTGGTTTGAAATTAAAGCGGATGTGCCTGTTGATATTTCTAATAATGCAATTTCGGTATCGGACTTTCTTGTTAAGGACGTAGTAATTGATTTGCAGGACTTATGTGACAATCTTCCCGAAAAAGGCTTTAATTTTGCAGCAGCAGTTGATCCATATGTTGGACTGAATTTGAATTTGCGTAAATTTAACTTTGGATTTGGTGCAGGTGCTGAAGTATATTCCAACATTGGTACTTCCAAAGACGTGTTTGAATTCATCGCTTATGGAAATAAAATTGGTGAATCAGTTTCTGTAGATTTGGATGCTTATCTTGATACTTTTGCTTATGCCGAAGTTCATTTTGGTACAAAATTTGGGAAATTATCAACCTTAATTCAGCCTGCAGTATTTGGAACTGTGGCACATGCTGTTTCACAGGATTCATACGTTAAGTTCAACAATACAGCAGACGGACAGTTTGATATTGATGTAAATGCCTTGTTCAATATTTACAGTGAATTTTCTTCAGAGGATTTCAAGAATAAAACTTACACAGATTTTAATGTTATCTTGAACAAAATTATACCAACAATCGGTTTTGATATTTCAGGTTCTGCTTCTTATGAAGTTTCAGACATTCTTACTGTTAATACTTCTGCAAGAATTCCTCTTGTTCCTAGTAGATTATCTCAGGCAACTCCGTTTAAGTATTCTATGAACAAACAAATTTCGCTTGATAGTCTACTTAAGAAAGATTCAGAAGATGAAGAATCTGATACAACAGATACTCAAGAAAGTCAACCTGCAGAAGAGGAAGAAGAAAATGATAATGGATTTGGTGATACTTATTCTGTAGATTATATTCTTCACCGTCCTTTAAAATTCTCTTTGGGCGCAGAATTCCATCCATTTGGCAACTTTATGAATTATTATGGAAGCCTTGGATTTGGATTACGTCATCCTTTTGCTCAGAATACTGATGAACTTGATGCATATTTTGATTATCTTCTTGGTATAAGATTAAGCTTGATGAACATAGTTCAATTCTCTGTATCTACAGAAAGAACAGACGAAGTGTATAAGCATAAAGCAATGCTTTCTTTAAGTGTAAGACTTGTACAAATTGATGCAGGCGTTGCTCTAGAATCAACTTCATTGGCTAATAGTTTTAAGGGACAGGGTGTTGGTGCATTTGTAACAGCATACGTTGGATTCTAAAACTAAAAATATATTGAGGTTATAAAAATGTTTAAAATCATCGAAAAAAAGCAGCTTTCTGCTGGAGTTTTCTACATGAAAGTAGAAGCTCCCGAAATTGCCCGCAATAGAAAGGCCGGACAATTTGTAATTATCCAAGTGGAATCCGAATATGGAGAACGTATTCCGCTTACAATAGCAGATGCAAATGCTCAGGAGGGCTGGATTGCTCTTGTTTTTCAGGCAGTAGGCGCATCTACATTTAAACTTTCACTTAAAAAAGAAGGTCAGTATCTTCCGACAGTTTTAGGTCCTTTGGGAAATCCTTCTAAAATAGAAAAGTATGATGCCCCGGTTCTCGTCGTTGGCGGTGGTTTTGGAGTTGCTCCTTGTTATCCGATTGTTCAGGCTCATAAAGCAATCGGTAACAAAGTGATTATGGTAATTTGTGCCCGCAATAAAGACCTTCTTATCTATGTAGATGAAATGAAGGCTCTTGCAGATGAAGTTATAATTATGACAGATGATGGTTCTGCCGGACGCAAGGGAGTTTCGACTGTTCCTGTAAAAGAAATGTGCGAAAGTCAAACTCCACCTGCAGAAGTTATTGCAATTGGACCTCCAATAATGATGAAGTTCTGTGCACTAACCACAAAAGAATATGGTATTAAGACTACAGTTTCATTAAATACAATTATGATTGATGGAACCGGTATGTGCGGCGGATGTCGTGTAAGTGTTGGTGGTCAAACTAAGTTTGTATGTGTTGATGGCCCTGAGTTTGATGCTCACATCGTTGACTGGGATAATATGATGATGCGAATGAAGTCTTTCAGAGACCGAGAAGTTGCTGATGATCATAAATGCAGGATGCTTGCCCAGGCAGAAGAATTGGCAAAGTAGGAGCAGAAAATGGCAATCAATGTAGAAGAACAGTATAACAAAATTAAAGAAATAGAAAAAGCTGGCGGAAAATTAACTCCACGCGACCGAAATGCAATTCCTCAGATGGAAATGCCAACTCTGGACCCAAAAGAACGTGCCCGCGAAATGAACGAGGTTGCATTAGGTTTTTCTGCTCAGCAGGCAGTTGTTGAAGCAAGCCGCTGTTTACAGTGTGCAAAACCTTTCTGTATGGAAGGCTGTCCTGTAAATATTGATATTCCTGGATTTATCAAACAGATTACTCAGGAAGATTTCAAAGCTGCTGTTGATACAATCAAAAAGACAAGTTTGCTTCCTGCAATTTGTGGACGTGTTTGTCCTCAGGAAAAACAGTGCCAGGAAAAATGTACAGTTGGAAAAATCTGGAAAAATCCAGAAAAAGCAGTTTCAATCGGCCGTCTTGAACGCTTTGTTGCAGACTGGGAACGTGAAAACAATAAAGTTACTTTACCAGAAATTGCTCCAAAAACAGGTAAAAAAGTTGCAATTATAGGTGCAGGTCCTGCTGGCCTTACAGTTGCCGCTGATTGTACCCGCGCCGGTCATGAAGTAACAATTTTTGAAGCCTTCCATAAAGCTGGTGGCGTTATGATGTACGGAATCCCAGAGTTCCGTCTTCCAAAAAAGATTGTTCAGGAAGAAATCTCTAACCTTGAAAAAATGGGCGTTAAGTTTGAATTAAACTTCCTTGTTGGACGAACAAACACCCTGGAACAGTTGCTTTCAGAAAAAGGCTTTGACGCTGCATTTGTTGGAACAGGCGCTGGTCTTCCAAAGTTCCTGAATATTCCTGGTGAAAACTTAATCGGTGTATTCTCTGCAAACGAATATCTTACCCGTGCAAATCTTATGAAAGGTTTTGACAAAGAACATGCTGCAACTCCAATTTACGAAGCAAAGCATGTTGTAGTTTGCGGTGCCGGTAACGTTGCAATGGATGCTGCCCGTATGGCCTTCCGTCTTGGCGCAGAAAGTGTTGATGTTGTTTATCGCCGTACCCGAAAAGAAATGCCTGCCCGTCTTGAAGAAATTGGACATGCCGAGGAAGAAGGCGTAAACTTCCGCTTCCTTGAAAATCCTGTAGAAGTACTTGGAACAGAAGATGGACATGTAAGAGGCGTTCGTTGTCTTTCTTATGAACTTGGTGAACCTGATGAATCTGGCCGTCGCTCTCCAGTACCAATCCCAGGCAGTGAACATGATGTAGAATGTGATGCTATGATTGTTGCTCTTGGTAACGGTTCAAACCCTCTGTTGGTTTCTACAACTCCAGGTCTGGATGCAGATAAACGTGGTCATATTCTTGTTGATGAAAATCAGGCAACACACCATGCTAAAGTTTGGGCTGGTGGAGATATTGTTCTTGGTGCTGCAACAGTAATCCTTGCTATGGGTGAAGGACGAAAGGCTGCTGCTTCCATAAACGAATATCTGGCAAAATAGAAAAATATATTCATCAAAAATAGACAGATGAAATAGCGGTGGTTCCGGTAAATTGATAAGAAATCTCTTTACCAGACCGCCGTATTTTTTTATAAACACTCCTATTTTTAAGCCGATAATTAGAGTATGGCTACTAAGAAAAAAGCAAAAAAGAATAAAGGTCTTTCAATCGCAATAATCATTTTAATTGTTCTTATAATTTTCATCTTACTCATAGTGAAAAAAGATATAATCATCACAAACTTAAAGGAAACAAACTTTTTTGGTCGTGTATTTGGTGCAACACCCGAGTTTGTAGAAAAGCATAAGTCCAGTGAAAAAACTAGTGCAGATATAAATACAGAATCTACTGTAACAATTAAAGTTGAAACCGAAAAAAAGCCAGAACAGCCAAAAAAAGATACTTTATCAGAAAAAAAGTCTGAACAAACAAAAACCGAAACAAAAGAAAAAAATGAATCAAAGGCTTCATCTGTAGAAATCGAAAAAACTCAGAATAATGCAGCTCAAAAAGAAGCAGAAAAAACAGCAGCTACAGAAGAGACCAAAGCAGAAGCAAAAACTGAAAAAAAAGAAGCGGAAACTCCAAAAAAACAGACTACCGAAGTTGCCTACACAGAATTGCAATTGTATTTTATAGAAATAGATGCTGACGGTTCAGTAATCCGCAAAAATGTAAAACGAACTATTCCAAAAAACGATTCGCCGCTGGTAACTGCATTGAATCTTCTTCTTGCAGGTCCAGACACAACTAAAACTGCTGAAAAAAACTGTATGTCTTTAATTCCAGAAGGAACAAAGCTGCTCGGGGCAAAGGTTCAGAATGGCATTGCCTATCTTGATTTCAGCGAAAACTTTGAGTTTAATTCTTATGGTGTAGAAGGTTATAACGGTCAGCTCATGCAGATTGTTTATACAGCAACAAACTTTTCTACCGTTAAGAGTGTTCAGTTTTTAATTGAGGGGAAGAAAAAAGAATATCTTGGAAGCGAAGGTCAGTGGATTGGCTCTCCGCTTTCAAGAAGTGCTTTCTAATTATTTATAGGATTTGACAATCTTATCAAAATACGCAGTGTTTTCAGCGTAGGATTTTTTGAACATAATCATAGAAAAGTAATCAAAGCCACCTGAATCTGCGCGGGTAAGCATTTCAATAGTGTTGATATAATTTGATTGCCCCCCATCCTTTGGCTGAAAAGACTCCTTTGCAATTCTATAAGC
>JAILQA010000204.1 GCA_024699205.1 Treponema sp.
AATATAAACAAAATCTAAAATCAAGCGGAGTCCTTATCGGATTGCTTTTGAATACAGGTAATTTTAATCAGCGCAGAAAAGATGCTTTAAGAGAAGCACAGAAAAATCCAAATATCCAGAATATTGTGGATGATTTGAAAAAAGTAAAATTACTTAAGAGTAATGATCCGGTCCTGGTTCCTCCTGCCGGCTACATTATTCCAAAGAATGCAAAGGCAATTTTTGTAAGATAAAATTGTAATTTCACAGGAGCTTTTATGGACAATTTTGAAACTATACTTCCAAAATTAATTAAAATAGAACTTTTTTCTGATTTTTCAGCTGAAGATGAAAATGATCGGCGGATTCTTAAACTGGTTTATGAAAATCTCACCATAAAAAACTTTAAAAAGGGTGATGTCATAATCAGAGAAGGGGATTACGGTGATTTATTTTATATTTTATATTCTGGCGAAGTTCAGGTTCAGCGAAACACTCCGGCAGGGGATGTAATTGCTCTTGCAAACCTTAATTCCGAACAGAATATCTTTTTTGGCGAAACAGCCCTTATCAGTGATGATACCCGTTCCGCCACCGTCAGAGCGACTAAAGATTGCAGCTGCATAATCTTATCAAGTAAAAAGTTTCTGGCAATCTGTGACAAGGAACCGCTTTTAGGTTATAGAGTTTTGCTTCATCTTGCAAAACGAATGTCACAGACAATACGAAATACAAACAGCGATAAGGCTACCTTATACGAAGCCTTGTTTAGCGAAATAGAAGGAGATTTATAAATACATATGGAACTGATTAAATACGTAATACTAGGCATTTCAATTTTGATGTACGTTTTAGTAATTGCGTTCCAAAAAAAGAAAGTATGGATTACTACGGGAGCGGCTGTGCTCGTAATTCTTCTTGGAATGATTTTCCCGGGCTTTGTTTTTAATAACCCGGAAGACTCTGCACTGGCTGCATTTGCAGGTGGACATTTTTATGCATTAATACATTCTTTATTTAGTGTAATCAACTGGAATGTAATAATGATTTATTTAGGCAGTATGACAATTGCCGCCTTATTCTTGTATTCAAACGTACCGGCACGGATTGCAGATTCAATCATCAATTCCAGCAAAAATACCGGACTGGCAATAGTTTTAATACTTGCAATGACTGGTATAATTTCTATTTTTGTAGAAAATGTAGCAACCGTTCTTGTAATGGCTCCAATCGCCCTTGCCCTCTGCAAAAAATTAAAGATGAATCCTACATACTTTATGATTGGACTTGCCGTTATGTCAAATCTGGAAGGTACAGCAACTCTGGTTGGCGATCCACCTTCAATGATTTTTGCGGCTTATGCAGGTTATAATTTCAACGACTTCTTTGTACATAGCGGAAAACTGTCAATCTTCTTTATAATTCAGGCTGGTTTATTGGTAGGTTGTATTTATTTCTACTGCTATTTTGCCAAGGTTGGAAAAGAAAAAATCGAAGTTGAAAAAACTCCAGTTATTTCCTGGGTTCCTTTTATAGTTCTGATTTTGATGATTGCAGGACTTGCAGGTATTTCTTTTGTTAAGACTGATTTTGCTTATTTGAGTGGCTTGTACGTGCTTATTCTTGGAATTATCTGCCTCTTGTGGTATCGCTTTAATCAGAAAAAAACAGGAGCCGAACTTGGTGAATTGATAAAAGGCCTGGACTGGGAAACAATTTTCTTCCTGCTTGGTATATTTGTTGTAGTTGGAAGCATACAGGAAACAGGACTGCTGGAAGATTTTGCTCTCTTCCTTGCAAAAATCTGCGGTGGTTCAAAGTTATTAGGCTTTATCATTATTCTTGTGGTTTCTGTTATTATAAGTGGATTTGTAGATAATGTACCTTATATTATAGCAATGCTGCCGATTGCCGGAAGTATGGCTCTTGCAATGAATATTGATAAAGAGCTTTTGATGTTTGCTCTTCTTGTTGGAAGTTGTCTTGGTGGAAACCTTACTCCCTTTGGTGCAAGTGCAAATGTAGTGAGTATGGGAATAGTTCACAAAGAAGGCTATCCTATGGATTTTAAAGTCTGGCTCAAAATTGCCGGTCCTTTTACACTTCTTACAACTGGCGCTGCGGCTTTAGTTTTATGGCTCTTGTGGGCATAATATATTTGAAAAAATACAGAACAGGAAAATAATTTGAAAGGTCTTGTAACAGCTGGTACAAATAATCTTTTCTCGGTTGAATGTGAGGATGAAGTTTTAAGAAATTGCACGATTAAAGGCAAGGTCTTAAAATCAGATAAGCAGTATTATAATCCTATTGCCCCAGGTGATATGGTCGAAATTGAAGTTGATTCCTTAAATGATAAAAAAGGGCAGGTGCTTTCTCTTTATGAAAGAAAAAATGCTTTTTTGCGCTGGAATGTAAAGGGCCGTTGTCCTCAGCTTCTTGCAAGTAATCTGGATAATCTTATTCTTGTTACAACTCCTGACGAACCGCCTTTCCGTCCTCGTTTTATTGACAGGGCCCTTGCACAGGCAGAACATCAGGGAATTACGCCTGTAATCGTTTGTAACAAGTGGGACCTGGCCGAAGAAATGCAGACTGATGGCAGGGAAGAATTATTTGAACAGATTGAAAGACGTCTTTCAATTTGGGAAAAACTGGGCTACAAGGTGCTTAAGATTTCTGCAAAAAGTGGAGAAGGGCTGACTGACTTTGCTCAGTTTCTGGAAAATCGTCTCTGTGCCTTTGTAGGTCAGTCTGGCGTTGGAAAATCCAGCTTAATAAATGTCCTTGATAATTCCTGTGTTTTAAAAACCGGAAGTCTTTCAAAAAAATATGGGCGGGGCAGTCATACAACCACAAAAGGAACTCTGCTTCATATTGTTTTGAATGAATCTCTGATGGATGGAATTATAGGACGTAAGGCAAATATAATCGATACTCCTGGAATCAGGCGTTTTGTTCTGGATGATATTGAGGCAGATGATTTAGCCTTGTATTTCAGGGAGTTCGAGCCTTTCATAGGAAAATGTAAGTTTGGATTGAATTGTAAGCATATATCGGAACCAGATTGCGCTGTTTTAAATGCGGTAAAAAATGGAGATATTACCGAAGAGCGCTATGATTCCTGGGCAAGAATCGCTGAGGAAATCAGGACTGGTTCCTGGAGTGATTAATTTTCTTTTATGAATGTAAAAACTTTAACAGAAATAGATTATTTTAGAATCAGGGATGAGGCTGCCGGTTTTTGTGTTAGTGAAGAAGGCCGCCTTTCCTTTGTGCATAGGGAACCTTTTAAAGATTCAAAACAGATTGATTTTTATAAAAATGCCGGCCGCGAATGGACAGATTATCTTTCCTCTACAAATAAAGCTTCTGTCCTTTTCTGGGAACCTGTAAAACCTTTATTCCCGATTATAAAAACAAGTGGAGCCTGCCTTACTCTTGAACAATTACGTGCACTTGGACAGTTTTGTCTGTCGGTAAAAAATGTCAAGGAATGTGTCAAACTTCATTCAGAGGATTTAAAACTGAAGGTTTTGATGTCTCAGGTGGAATTGCTGGGAGACGGACAGGAAGCCGAAAAATTGATTTTCCGCGTAATTGACAAAGATGGAAATCTGCGAGATTTGCCTGAAATTATGGCTATCCGTAAGCAGATTGCAGCCTTGAATACAAAAATCAAGGGAATCATGCATTCCTATACTTCGAATCAAAAGCTGGCAGATGTTCTTGAATCTACAATTCCGGTTTTACGTGGGGGCAGACAGGTTCTTGCCGTAAAAGCAAGCCAGCAGAATAAAATACAGGGAATAATTCATGAGGTCTCTCAGTCTGCACAGACTGTTTATATTGAACCTTCTGAAGCAGTAATTTGCAGCAACGAGCTTATTCAAAAAGAAAATGAACTTCAGCAGGTAATTAAAAAGATTTTGTATGAACTTACTGCAGAACTTCAGACTGTCCTGACCTTTTTTACAGAATCTCTACCCCTGATGCTTTTTTTCGATACGACTTTGGCCGCTGCAAAATGGGGCTTAAAAAATAAATGCATTTACGCTCTTCCCTGCAATAATAATGGCGATGAAATTGAGCCGCCGCTTTTGCTGGGAGCCCGCCATCCTTTGCTTGGAGACACTGCTGTACCTATAGATATTCGATTTATGTCCGGAAAGCGGGTTCTTATTATTACCGGGCCTAATACAGGTGGAAAAACGGTTTCCCTCAAAACCTTTGCACTTTTTGCTATGCTCAATCAGGCTGGTATTCCTATTCCTGCAAAAGAAGGTACAAGGCTTCCTGTTTTTGGTAATATTTTTGCTGATATAGGGGACAGTCAGTCTCTTGATATGAGTCTTTCTACCTTTAGCGGGCACATGAAAAATATTTCGCATGCTGTAAACAATGCAGATTCAAAATCTCTTGTTCTTCTTGATGAATTGGGCAGTGGAACAGATCCTCTTGAAGGTACGGCAATTTCAATGGCGGTTCTTGATACGCTTATAGAAAAAAAAGCCTTTGTTTTAATTACAACTCATCATGGAATTTTAAAGAATTATGGTTATACCAATCCCTGCTGTATAAATGCTTCTGTTGAGTTTAACCAGGATACTCTTACTCCTTCTTATAAATTGATTATGGGAATCCCAGGAGAAAGTCATGCTCTGGAAATTGCTCAGAGAAGCGGATTGCCTGGAGTGATTTGTAAAAAAGCAAGGGATTATATTGCAACAGAGCAGGCAGATGTTTCGGCTCTTATCCGCGGTTTAAACGAAAAGCATCTGGAACTTGATCAGCTCCGTGATTCAATGGATAAAAAAAGTCGCGAATTGGACGAAAAAATCTTAAAGCAGAAAGAACGGGATTTGGAATTGAAACGCCGTGAACATGATTTAAAAAACGGAAAGCAGCAGGAAATGCATGATTTTCTGGTTCACAGTCGCCGTCAGCTTGAAAATCTTGTGCGGACACTTAAAGAAGGCGAAATCACCCGGGAAAAAACACTTGGCGTAAAGCAGTTTATTTCTGAGCTTGAAAAAAACGTCGATAGAATTGATTCAAAAATCGAAAGGGAAGAGGAAGCTTTGAACAAGGCTCAGGAAGATTTTCTTGCGGAAAAAGAAGCACAGAAGAAAAAGTATTCGCCTTCTAATAAAAAAACAAAGAAAAAAATGAGCAATGCTGAAGCTCTTAAATACGCGGTTTCTTATGCGGCTCCAGTTGCTGAAACTTCAGCTGTAAAAGAAAAACAGAAAGTATTAAAGTTTGAACCTGGTGCTTATGTTCTTGCGGGGCAGAATCAGAATGAAGGGATCCTTGTAAAATTGGAACGCAAGGGGCTTTGGTCGGTTCAATTCGGCAGTGTAAAAATGAGCGTAAAGGAAAAAGACTTAAAACTTGTTCAAAAAGATGCTGCTGAATTAAAGCCAAGCTTCTCTCTTGATTTGACAGAAAAGACAATAAATGGAGAGACTGTAACTGTAAAAGAAATAGAGCGTCCTGTTTATGAACTTCGACTGCTTGGTTTGCGTGCCGAAGAAGCAATCAAACAGGTTGAACATCAGATAGATTTATGTGTGCTTAATAACTTTCTACATTTCAGTATTATTCATGGAAAAGGTGACGGCATTTTGCAGCAGGCGGTTAGAGATTATTTGTCTCATTGTCCTCTTGTAAAAGAGTTTTCTTTTGCGCCTGCGGAAGACGGAGGGGCAGGTAAAACTTATGTAGAATTGAAGTAATGGAATAAATGCAAAAGCTTTGTATTGCCATAAATGCTGATTAGGGTTAATATCTTTGTAATAATATTATTTTTATATGGAGGAGATGATATTATGTCTTTGAAAAAATCGTTTTCTGCAGATGGAAAAAAATGTACTGTAGTGTTCAACGTGAATGTTAATGCCGCTGAAAATGCTGAGAAAGTTTATCTTGTAGGCGAGTTTAACAGCTGGGATGAAACTTCTATTCCTATGAAAAAGGGACCGGATGGTTCTTTCTCTGTAAAAAAGCAGCTCGATGCAAATAAGGAATATCAGTTCCGCTATCTTCTTGATGGTAAAAAATGGATAAATGACTGGAAGGCAGACAAATACATCCGTTCAGAACTTGCAAATGATGATAATTCTGTTGTAGATACAAGCCTACCAAAAGCAGATAAAGTTTCAAAAAAGCCTGCTCCTAAATCTGCAGCAAAGAAAACAACAACAAAAAAAGATGCAGCTCCAAAAACAACTGCAAAAAAAACTGCTAAAAAATAAAAAAATAGTGGTTTGATGTCTTGACATAGTGACTGTAATTCTATATATTTATAGTCACTTATTCCCCGATTGTGTAATGGTAGCACATCAGATTCTGGTTCTGACTGTGGGGGTTCGAATCCTCCTTGGGGAACTAAAGCTGAACCTTTTCGGGTTCAGTTTTTTTTTATAGGTTCCTGCGGGAATCTCGTATATGGTTCCTTCGAATATCGGTTTAGTTCGCGGCCCTCTCAAGGCTGAAAGGCGGGTTCGATTCCCGCAGGAACCGTGGTAAAACCTAAAAAACTCGCTTTGTGGCGAGTTTTTTTTAACGGTTTTTCTATAACACAACTTCGAAATCGGTTTAGTTCATTGCCCTCTCAGTTTTTCTATTACTAACGAATTAGCCTGAATATGCCGATAATCAGAATATGATAAAAGACGATAATAGAAGTTCCTTTGACAGGCTTGTTGCTGGACTCAGTACAGAAGACCGTGTCGAAATGTTGAATAGAATAAATCAGACTGGTGATAATAAAATTCAAATTGTAGCTGACAGAGGGGAAGTGGATGAAAAGCATATTTCTCTCCAGTCAAAACTTGCTGCAGAACCAATTATATACAGATTTTTTCTCTGGCTTCGTTCTTTGTTCGCCCGTAACACAGTGGAACAGTTGTATCGGGATGATTTATTGTCTTCTATCGCTAAAAGAATTGACCGTTACCATCCAGGACTTATAAATCAGCGAATCAAATCTCTTGATTATATTTTTTATGAACGCCTAAAAGCATTAAAAGAAGCTTCTGATTTTTTTAAGCCTTATATAGCAATTGTTGATGAAAATCCTGGTGATTTTTATGTTTTTTTAAGTACCTTTGTTGCACCAGAATTATCAGATAAAATCAATCAGGATATTGACCCCTTTAATTCACCTGTACAAAAAGATATTTCAAATGATGAACGCAAAGTTGTTCTTAAAAAGCTTGATGACGTTTTGATGAACTTGAATCCTGGTACAAAAAACAAAATATATGCGGCAATCAGTGCAGAAAACTGGCTTAAAAAGTTTACATTAATTCCTTATATTCATTTTTTGTCTCAGTTTACGAATGTAGCTGGTGATGTATATTCCTGTCCCTATAAAAATGCACTACTTGATTACAATTATGTAGCAAGTGTTTTTGCAAATACAGTAGAAGTTGAAAATGAAGTAATTGAAGCTCTTTTCTTATTTTCACAGCGAAAGATTCTTAATGAAAAAGGGCATGATAAAGAAATTGAAAAAGCTGTACGTGATTTCGTAGCCCAGGCTGCAGCTTATTTTTCTACGATTCAGTCATTTGTTGATGGTGTTCCTGTAATCAAGCTTGGCAGAGTTGTAAATAATAATTACGACTGGGAGTGTGAAAATCTGGAAGGGGTAGAAGGCTGGTTCCCTATTTTCAGAATGCAGTGGAAAAAAATTATCAGTATACGCTGGTCAGACTGGGTTCGCGATCAGAAAAAACAAAATCTTACAGATTCTCTCAGACTTGATTTTGGTTTGGAGTATTTCCCGGTAATTGAATATCGTCCGTG
>JAILQA010000242.1 GCA_024699205.1 Treponema sp.
TGATTGTAAACTACATCAAGAATAACTTCTATTCCGGCTTTGTGGAGTTCCTTTACCATCTGCTTGAACTCGTTTACTGAGGCTCCAGGTCTTTTATCTGCCGAATAAGTTGTTTTTGGTGCAAAAAAACCGATTGTACTGTAGCCCCAATAATTTATGAGAGCATTTCCTGTACGCGGATTAGAGTTGGGATTTTCATTTTCATCAAACTCAAAAACCGGCAGTAATTCTACAGAGGTAATGCCCAGCTTTTTAAGGTGCTCAACTTTTTCAGGGAAAGCCTTGTAAGTTCCTGCAATTTCTTTTTTTACGCCGGAAGTAGGGGAGGCAGTGAAGCCTTTTAAATGGGTTTCGTAAATAATAGTTTCTTCAAGCGGGTAATTAAGTGGCTTGTCACCTTCCCAATCAAAATAATCATCAACTACAACGCATTTTGGAAAATCTGATAAATCTTTAAGTTCTCCGCCGTTATTGGAAGAAAATCCGTTTTTATGCTGCTTGTTGTAGGAACGGAAAACCGAACCTTGCGTAAAAGCTTTTGCATAAGGGTCAAAAAGATATTTATGAAAATTAAAACGCAAGCCTTTTGGCGGATTATAGGGGCCGTCAACTTTATAAAGGTATAAGCATCCTGCTTTAAGCTCTGGAACAAAAATATGCCAGATATCGCCGGTTTTATTTTCTTCAGGATTTAATTCATAAGATTTATAGTAAGTTTTTGAGTTTTCTTTTTCAAAAAGGTAAAGAACGACTTTTGTAGCATCTTTACTGTATATGGAAAAATTAACGCCGTCCTTGCAGAGACTAGCTCCTAAAGGCAAGGGGAAACCGTTTTTAATGATATTATCAGTCATTATAAAACCGATTTTACTGTAAAAAAGAAAGCGTTGCAATTGAAAATAGAAGAAGTCGAGGCTCTTTGATTCAGAGCAGAGTTTTTATATTGCTGCTGAATCGTCTAAAAAAGAAATACGAACTTTATAATTCTAATCCCTCCACCTTTTATTGACGATAATTTGGGTATGAAAAAGCATACAGAACTCTTTGTTTTAGTTTTATTTTTTGGATTAAAGGGATTTCTTTGGGCTCAGAACTCGGATGGGCAGAAAATTATTTACACGGAAAAGCAAAATGCAATGCGAATCACGGCAAAGGATATTCGCCTTATTCCTGAAAAGGATGGGGAGTTTTCCGGGGCAGGTTATCATCTTTATGTAAAAAAACTGCCGGGCGTAGAATCCATTCTTTTGACAGAAACTACAAAAGACCCTCTTGGAAAGGCTGACAGTTACGCCTATCGTGCAGAAGAATATAATCCTATTAATGGGGACGAAATCCGTTATCTTGATGGCAAACCTTTGGTTTCTAATTATGCAAAATATAGTCTTGTTGATTCAACGGTGGAAAAAACAGATTTCTTTGGTGATGCTTTTCATATTTATATTCCGGCTGAATTGGTTTACGGGTATCCCTGGTCACGAAATGGTACTGTTGAAATTGGCAAAGGAACTTTTATAAATATCCGAAGCTTTGAAAAGCCTTATGCAGATTATTCCGGGGATTATATGGATAGTCCTTTTATGTTTAATCTGGAAACAAGAAGAAAGCCTCATCCGAAGCCTGTAAAAAAGGATCCGCCTGACCCTCCTGTAGAAGAGCCAGAGCCGGAGCCAGAACCTGAGCCAATTGTCCTCACTGATGATTATAATCCTATTGCAAGTGAAACATTTAAAGAGCTGTCTGATGAAATCATTTATTCAAAAGGTCCTGAAACTATTGTTGATGATATAAAAAAGATTCTTGATTCGGTAAAAGACAAACAGAAGCTGGATGTTGTTTTTGCAATTGATGCAACAGGCAGTATGAAAAACGATTTGGAAACTCTCAAAAAGGATTTGCTTCCAGCCCTGCTTGAATCCTTTGCTGATTGCCCTGAAACAAGATTTGGCTTGCTTTTTTACAGAGATTATGGGGATAATTTTTCGTACAAAGGGCTGCCAGTCAGAATGTTTAATTTTACAACCGACCTTAAGAGTTTTTCAAAAAATCTTAGTTCTATAAGGATTTACGGAAAGGAAGGCGGCGATATTCCGGAAGCGGTTTATGAAGCTATGTATGCTTCTGTAGAATTTTATTCGTGGAGAGCGGACGTTCAAAAACTTGTTATTTTGATTGGTGATGCCCAACCTCATCCGACTCCACGCGGAACAAAAAAATATTCGAAAGAATTTGTAACCTTCTTAGCAAAGGAAAAGGATGTTGCGGTTCAGTCTATTCTTCTTCCGAATGACTAGCCTCATTCTTAGATTTTTTATTCTCAGGAATTTTTGACATTCCGATTTCTGCCAGTTTTTTGTATGAAGCTGGCAAATCACCTGCAGAAGCATAGGAATAAAGTTCAAGAATTTCCTCAAAAGCTTCTTGAGCTTTATCGTAATCCTTTGTTTTAAGGTAAAGATGACCTAATTCATATTTTACTTCGATGTAAGATTCTGTATCATCACCGTAATTCTGGATAACATTTTTATAGTATGCTTCTGCTGTTTTATAATCACCAGAACTGAATGCATCCTGACCTCTCTGAATCAGCTGAGCCTTTGTTAATCCTTCTGGAATCTCTTTTGTTGTTTTGCAGCCTGTAAAAACTGCCGAAATCATTGCTATTATTGCTATTGAAAGTATTATCGTAATTTTTTTCATAACGCACCTATTTTATAATAAAAGGGCTTGAATGGGCAACAGGTTACAGAAAAGATCAGAGATAGCTGGTGTTGTGGGGAAGGACTGTAGCCAGACACAATCAAAATTATCATTATAATAGAAAAAAAACTTTGACCTGAACTAATTATTATGGTAAAATATTAATTGAACTATTCTAATTTTAAAATAGGAGTGAATTATATGCCTCAATGGGTATGGTTTGTAATTCTCCCTGTTGTTGGAATTGTTCTTGGATGGATTATTCGATGGCTTTATGCCAGATTTCAATTATCTGCTTCAGAGCAAAAGGCAGAACGTGTAAAACAGGACGCAATACGTGAAGCTGAAGCACAGAAAAAAGAAATTCTGTTAAATGCAAAAGATGAGCTCATTCGTGAACGAAATCAGCAGGAAAGGGAGAACCGAGAGCGAAGAACGGAAGTTCAACGTTATGAAGCTAGAGTAAGTAAAAAAGAAGAATTGTTGGATCAGCGTGCAGCTGAATTTGAAAAGAATGAAAAGCAACTTGCAGAAAAACAGGCTGCTGTGGCCAAAAAGGAAGAAGCTCTTTCTAAACAGGAAGAACTTTACAGACAGGAATTAGAAAGAATTTCTGGTCTTTCCGCTCAGGAAGCAAAAGATTTAATTATCAAGAATCTTGAGAATGAAGCCAGACATGATGCACAAAGTTTAATTAATAAAATTGAACAGGAAGCTCAGTTAACTGCCGAAAAAAAGGCCAAAGATATTCTTATTACCACTATTCAAAGAATTGCTCCAGAAACTACAAGTGACATTACAGTAACCACTGTTTCATTACCAAGTGATGAAATGAAGGGACGAATTATCGGTCGTGAAGGTCGAAATATCCGTACTTTGGAAACATTAACTGGCGTTGATATTATTATTGATGATACACCGGAAGCTGTTGTTATTTCTTGTTTTGATCCAGTACGCAAGGAAATTGCAAAAGAATCTCTGGAACGTCTTATTTCAGATGGTCGTATTCATCCGGCTCGTATTGAAGAAATTGTTCAGAAAGTTACCCATGAAATTCAGAACAAGATTTACGAAGAAGGTGAAAGAGTATTATTCGACCTTGGTATTCACAACATGAATACTGATGGAATTCGTGCTCTTGGAAGATTGTATTTTAGAACAAGTTATGGTCAGAATGTTTTGACACATTCAAAGGAAGTTGCAATGGTAGCTTCTATGATTGCCGCCGAAATGGGTGTTGACCGTGAACTTGCTAAGCGTGCTGCTCTTCTTCATGATATTGGAAAGGGTGCAGAATCTGACAGTGATCAGAACCACGCAGAAGTTGGTGCAGAAATGGCCCGCAAGATGGGTGAAGATGCAAGAGTTGTTAATGCAATTGCTGCTCACCATAATGATGTTCCAACAGAAACTATTGAAGGAATCATTGTTCAGATAGCAGATGCAATTTCTGCCGCTAGACCAGGTGCAAGACGCGAAACCGTAGATAATTATGTAAAACGTCTTGAAAACCTCGAAGCGATTGCGGAAGCATTCCCTGGAGTTGAGAAAGCTTATGCTATTCAGGCAGGACGTGAGCTTCGTATTCTTGTTAATAACGAAAAGATTCCAGATAGCGATGTAAAAGATTTGGCTCGTAACATTGCTAAGCAGATTGAAACAGATTTGCGTTATCCTGGAAGAATACGACTTACAATGATTAGGGAAACTAGAATTGTTGAATATGCAAGATAACTTGTTTATTACTTGTTTGTTCGACGAGTTTAGAAATTAGGAGGTAGGCACTTCATTTTTTTGAAGTGCCTTTTTTTTAGGGCTCGTGAGCCCGTGAAAGAAGGGATTAGGAATCAGGTATTAGAAGCGAAGTCCAACGTAGGCAGCAAGAATATGATCAAACTCATAGTTGCCACGCGGCATAAATCTGTAATAGCCACCGACTATAGGATAGATTTTGGCTTCTTCGCCATAAAAGAAATCGTATTCGGCTGCAATTCTGAATCCATTTCCCCAGGCTGTGTTTTCACTTGTGTTTGAAACTTCTTCTGTTTTATAAAAGTTTGCTTTTGAACCTAAAACATAGGCAACTGAAAAATTTAATCCTGCCAGATTAGGGAAAACTTTAATTCCCGTATAAAAAGAATAATCCAGACTGTTATAGTGATTTGATTGTTCCCAGATAAACTCGCAGAAAGTATCGGTTCCAGCGAATAATTTTAATGGTTCTGTAATATTAAAAACGACATCAGCATTAGCGCCAAAGATAATTCTTTTAAAGGAAGGACTTACAAGTATTTCTGATTTTGTTGCTTCTGGTTTTGAATTATGAACCGGAATCCCAGTCGAAATAGCAACTTCCCAATTTAATAATTTTTGTGAATCATTCTGTGCAAATAACAAAAACTGAGACAAAATAAAAATTGCTGTAAAACTTAGTAATTTTTTCATGTAATTTCTCCAACTTTATTATTTGTAAACTACTCTGAAAGTCTGAAAAACAAGTTTTATATCTGGCGTAAAGGAAAAACCAAGAACTGCTCCTTCTTCTTCAAGATATTCCTGCTCTTTATTACGCCAGTCAGTCATATTTTCGTCTTCACCTTCTTGTTTTGCCATTTCCCAGGTAATTTCATTAAAAGGAATAACTTCAACAGATTGAAGCTCAATTACACAACGAGGATTATTGGCCCTGTCTACAACAATATAAAGTTCACCCGAAACAGGAAGTGGCTCTCCGTCGATGGCAAAGGTTGCATAACTGGAGAAAAAAGCTGTTTTTTTACCACTTACTACAAGTGAAACAAGTTCGTCTCCAACAAAACCTTTAGCTTCAAAGTTCAAATCGCCGGCACAGCGTTCTTCCGAATCGCGTCCAGTTTCCTTTAAAAATCTTTCCCAATATTCATCTAATTCTGTCATATTCTATATTTTCGGCTCAAATGGATTATTCTTAAGTTTTGTAAATACGCCCCTGTCTGCACCAAAAGGAACTATCGAAGGAGTATTGTAGTCTGGACTGATTGTAAGCTCGCAATCAAGGCAATGAAGAACAAATGCATCGTAATCTTTCTGTTCAATTTTTGGATAAAGATAAGGTCCTTTTCGTGTCCAATATTTTGTTAGGACAGTATCATACAAAAACCAGTTTTTTTCTTCGCGTAATGGAAGTTCAGCAATCAGATTGTAAAGGGCACGGGTAATTCCACATTCCATTGCAAAAGAAAGCTTTACGCTTTTATTTATAAATTGTTCTGCAAAAAGCTTTTTCTCTGAAGAAAGCTGATTTATACATTCTGTCTTAACAGCAAGAATAAAGATGGAATCTGTCCAGGGAAGAGGAGGTGCAAAAATAATTGAATCAACCTGCGAAAAATCCGGACTTTCTTTTAACCAGGGTTTATAAAAGCTTGTGCTTTCAGCTGAAAAGAATGTTCCTGCCAGCAGAGCGTCCTTCTGATCATAAAAATACATTACTTTTCGGTCAGACTTAAAAAGTTCAGATACAGCTTTTTCCGCACGAGATTTATTCTGACAGATAAAGCTTCCTGTTTGTCCACGGTTGATTATATTTTTTATAAAAGTAAAAGCAGATTTTCCATCCCAACCAAGAATCGCCCGCCCGTTTTCCTGATACAAATCCGTTAGACGGATTCCTTTTTTAGTATACAAAAAACAGTTACGTGCTCTGGTAACACACCCGAATCGATTATATATTTCCTGATAATATTGATTTTTATTCATTAGTTTTATTATACCAAATCCATTTAAAATAAAAAAGCCGATGTTGTTTGGTAGGAATACATCGGCTAAAAAGTCCTGCTTTGTTTTTTTTGTGGAAGACAACTTCTGGGATCCAGCATTCCAGAAGTCATTTTCCTAGTTCTGGAGGCAACAGTTCTATGAAAAAACCGTCATTAGTTAAAGGAACTTTTTCTCTTTTTATTTTTAAATATATTTACTTTTTTGACTTCTTTCTTTTAGAAACAACGTCGAAGATTACGGCTGCAAGAAGAACCGAACCTTTTACAGCTCTCTGCCAGTTCATATCTACACCAAGAATTGACATACCGTTGTTCAAAACACCCATAAAGATAGCACCAACTACAGCGCCAGAAACAGTTCCTGTTCCACCGTATGCAGATGCGCCACCAATAAAGCAGGAAGCAATGGCATCCATTTCGTAGTTCTGTCCAGCAGTTGGCTGAGCAGAGTTCATTCGGGCAATTGTAACAAGTGCTGCAACTGCGGCAATAAAGCCCATGTTTGTGTATGCAAAGAACATAACGTTGTTTGTATTTACACCAGAAAGTCTGGCTGCCTTTTCATTTCCACCAATTGCGTATAGGTAACGTCCAGGAACTGTATTCTGTGTAAAGTAAGAATATGCTGCAATTATTACACCAAGAAGAATCAGAACTACAGGAATACCGCGGTCTCTGGCAAGGAACTGACCAATAACAAAGATTACGATTGAAAGCACTACGAGCTTAGCAATAAAAGAACCCTTTGACTGAACTGTGTAGTTTTTCTTAATCTTCTTCTGGCGGCTTACAATTTCAAGAATTATGTAAGCAAGGATTGCAATAAGAGTAACGATAAGAGTAATCATCAAAGTGTACTTATCAACCCATTCATCGAAAAGTTCAATTTCGCCAAACTTTTCCATTGTTGCATCGCTTGGATTTGGAGCAAAGCTTTCAAAAAGCTTAAGATATTTGTCTGGGAAAGGAGCAATTGGACGACCGTCAAGAACGATTGTTGCAACACCACGCCACAAAAGCATACCGGCAAGGGTAGTGATAAATGGCGGAATGTGCATGTAAGCAATAAAGAAACCGTGGAAAGCACCAATTGCTGTACCAAGAATAAGACAAGCAAGAACTGCAAGAGGAATTGGCCAGCCCCAGTTTACAATAAATACACCTGCAAGAGCACCAACAAGGGCAACTACAGAACCAACAGACAAATCGATGTTACCACCAGTAAGAATACACAAAAGCATACCTGTTGCAAGGATTGCAACGTAAGCATTCTGTCTTATGATGTTTGTAACGTTTGCAGGAGCAAATAAGGAACCATGTCCTGTGATTCTGATTAAGATTTCAAACAGAATCATTACTCCGACAAGTACAAAAAGCATTGTGTTGCTTTTCAAAACTGATTTTAAAGTATTAGAAACATTTGAAGTTTTCTTTTCCATAATTATTTTATCTCCTTATAATTCGACAGTCTTGCCGGCGTTGATAATTTCAGTCATGATTTTTTCCTGAGTAGCATCTTTTCCGCTCATCTCTGCAATCATCTTACCTTCGTTCATAACGTAGATACGGTCGCACATACCAAGAATCTCAGGCATTTCAGAAGAAATCATAATTACTGATTTTCCTTCTGCAACCATTTTATTGATGATACAGTAGATTTCGTACTTAGCACCAACGTCAATACCGCGGGTAGGCTCATCAAGAATAAGGATTTCTGGTTCTGCAAAAAGCCATTTTCCTAAAAGTACCTTCTGCATGTTACCACCAGAAAGATTTCCTACATTCTCCATTACAGATGCACATTTTGTGTGCATTTCCTTTGCCATTTCTTCGGAATATTTACGTTCTTTATCAAAGTCAAGAATATAATGATTTGAAATCTTCTCAGGTTTTGCTGCTGTTGTATTTTTACAGATAGATTCCGTAAGAATAAGTCCGTTACCCTTACGGTCTTCTGTTACATAAGCGAGCCCTGCTTTGATTGCAGATTTTACGTTAGGGAAAGAAACTTCTTTTCCGTCCTTATATATATGTCCCCGAATATTTGCTCCGTAGGAATGACCAAAGATACTCATTGCAAGCTCTGTACGTCCGGCACCCATAAGACCAGAAATGCCTAAAACTTCACCGCGTCTGAGATTAAAATTGATGTGGTCGCAAACTTTAATTCCATCAAATACAGGATGATCTACGCACCAGTCTTTTACTTCAAAACAAACTTCGCCTACATGAGGTTCACGTTTAGGGAATCGGTCGGTAAGGCTTCGTCCTACCATTGCCGAAATAATTGTATCTTCAGAGAAATTATCTTTAGTTTTATCAAGCGAAGTGATTGACTGTCCGTCACGAATAACAGTAATTCTGTCTGCAACATAAGAAACTTCGTTTAGTTTGTGGGAAATGATGATAGAAGTCATTCCCTTCTTTTTAAATTCAAGAAGCAAATCAAGAAGATGTTTTGCTTCAGTATCGTTCAAGGAGGCTGTCGGTTCATCAAGAATAAGAAGTCTTACATTCTTACCAAGAGCTTTTGCAATTTCTACAAGCTGCTGTTTACCAACACCAATATCCTTGATTAAAGTTTTAGATGAATCTTTAAGACCAACCATAGCCAAAAGTTCATCTGCTTTATCAAAAGTTTCAGACCAATTAATTTTTGCCTTAGTTCCTCTTTCGTTACCAAGGAACATGTTTTCACCAATTGTAAGAAGCGGAACAAGAGCTAATTCCTGATGAATTATAACAATGCCTTTTGCTTCGCTGTCTTTTATTGTCTGGAATTTACAAATCTCACCGTCATATACAATGTCGCCGTCGTAAGTTCCATAAGGATAAATACCGCTTAGAACATTCATCAAAGTGGATTTTCCAGCACCGTTTTCACCAACAATAGCGTGTATTTCACCTTCTTCTACTGAAAGGTTGACATTGTTCAGCGCCTTTACTCCGGGAAACTCTTTGATGATATTTTTCATTTCCAATAATGTCTTAGCCATTAGAATCTCTCTTTTTAACTATGAATTATGAATCCTAAGTTTTTATTTAATTTCTTGTAAAAAAAAATCGGAATGTAGAAGTTGGTTTTACCTCATTCCGCATTCCGACTTCTTAAATATCAGAACTATTTAAGTTCAGATTCTTTGTAATATCCAGTGTCAACGAGAAGTTTCTTGTAGTTGTTTACATCGCCGAATACTGGTTCGCAAAGGAATGAAGGAACAACTTTAACGTTGTTGTTGTATGTTTCTGTATCATTTACAGGAGCACCTTTTCCAGAAAGGATAGCATCAACCATTTCAGCTACCTTTGAAGCAAGTGTACGTGTATCTTTGAATACAGACATAGCCTGCAAACCTTTAAGCATGTTCTTTACAGATACGATATCACAGTCCTGTCCAGTGATGATTGGGAAGTTGTCAGCTGTGTATCCAGCAGAAAGAAGAGCGTTTGTTACACCGTTAGCTGTTGAGTCATTTGAACAGTAAACTGCGTCAAGTTTCTTTCCTTTTGGACCATATCCGTTAGAAGTGATAAGGTTTTCCATTCTCTTCTGAGCTTCTTCTGTAGACCAGTTCAATGTAGCAGCCTGTGCTTTTGCTGTCTGTCCAGAAGGACATACAATTACACCCTTGTCGATGTAAGGAGTAAGAACGTCCATAGCTCCACCAAAGAAGAAGTTGATATTGTTGTCACCTGGGTCACCTGTGAAGAATTCCATGTAAACAGGGTCAGAAGCTGAGCGTGATTTAAGTCCGAGTTTATCAACAAGATAGTCACCCTGGAGAGTTCCTACTTTGTAGTTATCGAATGTTGCATAGTAAGTAACAGCATCTGTGTCCATGATAAGACGGTCATAAGCAATAACCTGAATCTTCTTTTTCTTTGCTGTCGCAAGAACGTTAGAAAGTGCAGATCCATCAATAGATGCAATTACGAGAACCTTGCATTTTCCAGTAATCATGTTTTCAATCTGTGAAATCTGAGTGTTGATATCATTTGCAGCATACTGAAGGTCTACCTGATATCCAGCTTTTTCGAGCTGAGCCTTCATGTTAGCTCCATCCTGATTCCATCTCTGCAAATCTTTAGTTGGCATTGAAACACCAACTTTTACGCTCTTGCCTTTTTTTGCTGCAAAAGTTGTAGAAACTAATGCTAAAGCAACACAAACAACTGCTAAAAGTTTTTTCATTTTGTAACTCCTATTTTTTTAGTTTTTGGGAAAACCCAATTTCTAAAGAAATTATATTATTTAAATAGGAGCTGTGATTAACAATATTCTAAAGATTATTGGCGTTTTTAGTAAAAAAGAAAGATTTTTAGCATTTTTTTTGTTTGTGGATTAGTATTTTTTTGTCATAAAATTTCTGCTAATCTATTCTTCCGCATTCGACATTCTGCATTATGAATTATGCATTATCTATAAACTTCGCCGCTTGTGTGGAATCCCGATTTTATAATGACTTCATCAATATTAGATTTATTCACAATCTGAGGTTCCAGCCAGACAACAGGAATGTTATCAAAGCCGTTGTTTATATATGCTAAATCTGTTACAAAATCTTCTATCTTTTTCCCGTTAGCAAGGTTTACCGCATATTCAGCAGCTAATTCAGCAAGTTTTGTAATTGGCTTGTATATTGTAAAATCCTGCTTTCCTTCTACAATGTACTGGCAGGCAACAATATCAGCATCCTGTCCACAAATTGGAATGTGAACATCCTTGTAGTAAAGATTCAGCGCTGAGATTACACTCTGTGCAACGGCATCATTTCCACAGACAATGGCATCTGGAATCTGATTATTTGTAATCAACCGAATCATTTCCTGATATGCTAAATCATAATTCCAGCCGCTTGTATAAAAAGTGTGAGTGATATGAATTGGTGAACCGTAAATTACCTTGTTAATTCCCCGTTGGATTAAAGTCATATTGTAATCTTCTTCAGATCCCAGAATACAGAACCAGCTTGGACCGTGAGAAGCACTTCGCAAGCCTTTTGCCATAAGTTCACCGACTTTTTCACTGTTTATTGTAAGGTAAAGGTCTATATCTGCATTAAGGACGAGTCTGTCATAAGAAATTACCGGTATATTTTTGTTTTTAATTTTCTGAATTGATTCAGACATTGCATCCGCATCCTTTGGCAGTACTACAATAACATCAACATTGCGGTCTACAAGATACATGAGCTGGCGATTCTGTTCTTCAACATCATTACCTGCATTCTGAACAATAACATCGGCATTCATTTCCTTGGCCTTATTCATAAAAACATCCAGATCCCGCTGCCAGCGTTCTATTGCAAGCGTATCTATTGAAAAACCGATAGTCTTTTTATTAGAAGCAACTGTTTCATTTTTCTTATCTGTGCGTACCCTCTGAGAAGTTTTTTTTGAGCAGGAAGAAAAGGCAATAACAGAAAGAATTAAAAGAACAACTGAACTTTTTTTCATATTTCGCTCCTGTATTCTGACGGTGTGAGACCATATTTATTTTTAAAAATGCGGCTAAAGTAGTTCTGGTCGTTCCAGCCACATTCCGAGGTTATTTCTTTTATAGAAAGATTCGACTGCTTTAGCAAGGCACGAGATTTATCAAGCCTTTTGTCTGTAAGGAAATTGACGAAGGTAATGTTTTTTTCTTCCTTAAAAAGTTTGCTCAAATAAAAAGTGCTTACATTTACGTGGGAAGCAACCTGATCAAGGGAAATATCCTGAGAAAGATTTTTATCGATATATTCGCAGGCTTTTTTGATAATTGGATTTTCGCTGTGTTCCCGAGTATTTATAATTACGCTCAAATATTCCATCAAAGTTTTTTGAACAAAAACTTTTAGCATCTGAAAATCATTTTCGGCACTCAGCGACGAAAAAACATTATCAAAGGAATCCGAAAAAAAGTTACTGGCAATTTCTACAGTAAGATTGCGCGCAGTAACAATAAGCTCAAAGAAAGCGTTCTTGATTTTGTTCAAATCCTTTTCCTGCTGCTCAATCTGCTTGCTGTACAATTCAAAAAATGCAGAAAGACCGTTAGAATCGCCCTGCTTTAGGCGACTGTAAAGCTTCTTTTTTATTTCATTCAAATCATCAGAGGTATTTTCTTCCTGATTTTGAATAGAACCCGCAAAAATAATTCCGCCGGAAGCTTCTGTTTTATTGAGACAGGAAAGGGCTTCGTTGTAAGAAGGTTTGAGCATAACCCAGTCTGAATGCAATTTACTGATTCCCGCCCTTATTCCCGAACTTATGTTAAAACAAAGCGTTGAATAAATAGATTTTAAATCATTGATAGCAGCTTCTTCTGAAAGCCTGTCGAGATTTGAATAAAGAAAAACAATCCTGTTCATCATAAAGGAACTGACAAGGCAGCGATGTTCTTTATTCAGTATATCTCTGATTTGCAGATAAGTTTTATGCTTGTTATCCGCATTTATATTAGGAAACTCCATGCAGCAGAACATATAGGAATAACTGTCTATGCTGAAATATTCCAGATAAGATTCCAGATTAAAATCTGATTCATTGTTGTAAATGCAGGCAAAAATAAAATCACTTTCAATCATTGGAGAAACAAAATCAAGTTTTTTATGGAACTCCAAATCTTCATTTTGCTTTCCTCTCTTGGAATCAATAAAATCCATTGCACTGCGGATTGTCTGAATAAGAATATTTCTGTTTACCGGCTTTGTAATATATTTAAATGCCCCAAGATTCATTGCTTCCTGTGCATATTGAAAGCGGTCAAAGGCACTCAAAATTATGGTTACGGTATCGGGCTTTAATTTTTTTATGCAGCTTACAGTTTCCAGCCCGTTCAGGCCCGGCATATTTATATCCATAAAGATTATGTCGATGTTTTCTTTTGAAACAATTTCTAAGGCTTCTGTTCCCGAAAGTGCCGTAGTGATTTTAATCTGGCCTTCAAAGTTTTTGTTTATAATAAAAGAAAGAGAATCTACTGCTATCTGCTCGTCATCGGTAATTAAAATATTATACATGCTTTGGAATCCTTATTATAAACTTAGTGCCTTCCCCGTTTTCGCCCGAGGTTATATCAAAAATATCGTTACGATGGAAATAAAGTTTTAAGCGCAGAAATACATTTATGAGTCCTGTGCCCGTGTGCTGGCGCTGGTCTTCAAGAACATTATTCTGATTCAGAATCTGCTCTGGTAATTTTGTTGTTTCATTTTCTACAGCAAGGAGTACATTTTCCTTAATTTGATCAGGAATACCGCTGCCGTTGTCCGAAATGCTGATTACAATATATTTTTCTTCGGTTTGAATGCTCAAAATTACTTTTACCTTTTTGTTTTTAAGTCCGTGCTTTATGCAGTTTTCTACAAGAGGCTGCAAGGTCATTACGGGGATTTCTTCTTTAAAAGTCTGAACAGGAATCTCTTTTTCAAAGTCAAGGCGGTTTCCAAACCTAACTTTCATGATATAAACAAAGTTATCAACAAGTCCGAGTTCTTCATCAATTGTGGCTGTCTTTTTTTCCTGC
>JAILQA010000497.1 GCA_024699205.1 Treponema sp.
TTTCCTTCGTGAAATTGTTTCTAATGGTTCTGATGCTTTGGACAAGCTCAAATATCTGACTGTTTCGGATGAAGCTTACAAGGCAATCAAGTTTGAGCCAAGAATTGATATCACCTTTGACGAAAATGCAAATCTTCTTGCTGTTCAGGATTCTGGTATTGGTATGAACGAAGAGGATTTGAACAACAATCTTGGTACTATTGCCCGTTCTGGTACAAAGGCATTTATGGAAGCTCTTACCGCAGAGGCTGCAAAGGATTCCGCTTTAATCGGTCAGTTTGGTGTTGGCTTCTATTCTGCTTTTATGGCTGCCAAAAAGATTGATGTTTACACAAGAAAGGCAGCTGGAGACGGAAAAATCTGGCACTGGTCTTCTGACGGTTCTAATTCTTACGATATTGATGAAATTGCAGCTGATTCTGTTACAGCAAAAAAATATGGCTTTGATAAAGCTGAGCTTAGCGGTTCTGTAATCGAAATGCACTTGAACGATGACAGCAAGGAGTTTGCATCCCGCTGGAAGATTGAAGAACTGATTAAAAAATATTCTGACCATATTGCTTTCCCAATTTACCTTCATTATGAACAGAAAAAATATGATGATAAAGGCAAAGTAACTGGCAGCGAAAACAAGGTTGATCAGGTAAACTCAGCTTCTGCTTTGTGGAAGCGTTCAAAGAGCGAGCTTAAAGAGGCTGATTACAACGAGTTCTATAAAACAATTGGTCACGACGGTCAGGATCCGCTCCACTATGTTCACACTCATGCAGAAGGTACTCAGGAATACACAACACTTTTCTTTGTTCCACAGTCAGCTCCTTTTGATATGTATCAGGCAGACTACAAGAGCGGCGTAAAGCTTTATGTAAAACGAGTTTTCATCACTGATGATGACCGTGAACTTTTACCAAGCTATCTGCGCTTTGTTCGTGGTATTATTGATAGCGAAGATTTACCATTAAATGTTAGCCGTGAGATTTTACAGCAGAACAGAATCCTTGAAACAATTAAATCTGCCAGCGTAAAAAAATTGCTGAGCGAGTTTAAGAAAATGGGTGAAGCAGCTGATAAAGCTCGTGCTGTTGAAGAAGCTAAGAGAACTGATGATGATAAGAAAGCAATTGAAAAATGGGGCAAGTTTGTTAAGAACTTCAACCGTCCTATGAAGGAAGGCTTGTACAGCGACTATGCTAACCGTGATGAAATTGCTGAAATCGTCCGCTTTAAGTCTACTGATGAAAGTGGAAAAGGCGAAGGAAACTACACAAGCTTTGCAGATTATGTTCAGAGAATGAAGCCTGACCAGAAGGCAATTTTCTATATCAGTGGAAGTGATGAAAAGAATCTGCGTGCAAATCCCTTAGTAAAGGCTTACACAGAAAAAGGTTTTGAAGTTCTGATTATGGACGACGAAATTGATGACATCGTTATTCCTGGCTTTGGAAAATATAAGAATGAGTTTGAACTTAAAGCTGTAAACCGTTCTGGCTCAGATGAAGATTTGGGCGGCGACAAAAAAGAAGCTGAAAAGAAAGAAAAAGAGTTCAAACCAGTTACAGACAAAATTGCAAAGGCTTTAGGCGAAAAAGTAAAGGAAGTTAAACTTTCTAAAACTTTGAGTGGCGAAAATCCTTCTTGTATTGTTGTTGATGAAAACGACCCAAGCTATCAGATGATTCAGATGATGAAAGCAATGGGACAGCCTGGTCCTGATTTGAAACCAATTCTTGAAGTAAACGGAGACCATCCAATTGTTGCCCGCCTCAAGGATACCGATGACGAAGCAGTGATTAAGGATGTTTCTGAAGTTCTTCTTACTCAGGCTTTGATGATTGCCGGTATGGAAATCAAAGAACCAGCAGAGTTCGTTAAGAGCTTGAACAATTTGCTGAGTAAGTAAGCGGGGAAAGTCTTCCCCTACGCCCGCACTTTGTTGCGGGCTACCCCTTCTCCTAAGGGGGATTGCACTTCATGCACTCCCCCTTAAAATCCCCCAAAATAATCCTGACAAAAATAACCTTATCTGTATAAAAAAAAAGAAAATTTCTAAAATTTGGCCCAAAAATTTTTTCCTATCTTTAATTATTTATGTTAAAATAAATATTTGAGGTGCATATGTCTTCTATTAATTTTAAACAAACAGATCCTATTGTTTTTTTGGATGAGTTCCGTCAGAAAGATTTTACAGGCGAATGGCCAACTTTACCGGAGATGTTTAATATCACGGTTAAGCGATTTCCTAACAACAATTGTTTTACCGATTTTGAAGGACCCTATGGTGCTAAGCAAACCATCACCTACTCACAGGCTAAAGAAAAAATATTAGCCTTGGCTAACTGGATGGCTGTAAACGGTGTACAACATGGAGATCATGTTGCAGTAAGCGGAAAGAACTCACCGGAATGGACGGTTGTTTATTTATCTGCTCTTTATGCAGGCGCAATAATTATTCCTATTGATTATGCCCTTCATACAACAGAGGTCGACAATCTTTTGAACACCGCAAAACCAAAGCTCTTTTTTGTTGATTCTGAAAAATATGAATATTATGCAGGTGGCTCTTTTGATTTTAAAACCTATTCTTTGAGTCCAAAGTATTCTGATACTTATGCATATAATCTTAAATCAGATGAAACAGCTCAAATAACACTTCCAACAGAAAATGAAATTGCTGCTATTCTGTTCACAAGTGGAACTACAGGTATTCCAAAAGGCGTTATGCTTTCCCACAAGAATATTGTAAGTGACTGTTATCTGGCACAAACAAATATGAATATTTATTCTACTGATGTTTTCTACGCTCTGCTTCCTCTACATCATGCTTATACAATGGTTGCAGTTTTTATTGAAGCAATTTCGGTTGGTGCAGAAGTTGTATTCGGAAAGAGCATGGCAGTCAGTCGACTTATGAAAGAATTAAAGGAAGGAAAGATTACAATGCTTCTTGGCGTTCCTTTGCTCTTCAACAAACTGCTTGCCGGAATTATGAAGGGAATAAAATCTAAGGGTCCAGTTGTTTATGGAATTATAAAGTTCATGCTTGGTTTGTCTTTCATAATCAAAAAGCTCTTTAACTGTAATCCTGGAAAAGTTCTCTTTAAATCTGTTCTTAAACAGGCTAACATCTACACTCTGCGAATTGCAATCTGTGGTGGCGGTCCTTTGGCACCAAGCATCTTTAAAATTTACAACGAGCTTGGAATCGACTTTGTTCAAGGCTACGGTCTTACAGAAACTTCGCCAATTATTGCCTTGAATCCAGTTTATGCATTTAAAATTCAGAGTGTTGGAAAAAATCTCCGTGACGTTGAGTTTAAGGTTCTGAATCCAGATGAAGATGGAGTTGGTGAACTGTGTGTAAAAGGTCCTATGGTTATGCAGGGATATTACCAGATGCCTGAAGAAACAAAAGCAACCTTTACAGAAGATGGCTGGTTCAAAACTGGAGACTTGGGATGGATAGACAGCGATGGTTATGTAATGCTTTCTGGTCGTGCAAAAAATATGATTGTTACAGAAGGCGGAAAAAACGTTTATCCGGAAGAAATTGAAAATGCCTTCCAGCTGGATGATGAACTTGAACAGATTACAATTCAGGGCTACATCATGGATGAAGCTACAAAGTCTGAAGGTATTGAAGCTTTGGTTTATCCTGCTGATTCGCTGCTTTCAAGAATCAACGTTAAACGTGAGGATAAATCTGAAGCAAATAAAACTGCAATTTTGAATGAAGTTAATGCTTACATTGACAGAGTAAACAGAACATTGCAGCCATACCAGAGAATCTCTAAGGTTACTATTTTGGATAAACCTCTGGAGATGACAACAACTAAAAAAGTAAAACGTAATTATAGTAAGTAAAAACAGAATATTAAGCTGCAATATGCGCCGGCGTGGAGCAGTGCCGTAAGGCAGCCACTGGAGCTCATTAACTAACGTTCGTTAGTTAATGAGTGAAGCGGCTGAGCGTTAGCGAACTGCGCAAGGCCGGTTGGGGTGAAGGGATTTCGCCTATATCTTTCCTACCATCTTTCCTGTCATACTTCAAATCATTAATTTGAACAAGTCGATATTTTTTTCTATAATCAATTATCTTTTTATTTTAAGGATTTTGTCATGATTATAGATATACATGCTCACATTTACCCGGAGAAAATTGCAGAAAAAGCTACGGCCGCGGTAAGTTCTTTTTATGAAGATGCACCTATGGCTTATAAGGGTGTTTCTGAGAGATTAATTGAAAGCGGTTCGAAAATCGGTGTTGAAAAATACATCGTTCATTCGGTTTCGACTAAGCCTGAACAGGTTGAATCAATCAATAATTTTATTCTTGCTGAAATGGATAAACACAAGGAATTTATTGGCTTTGGAACCATGCATCAGGATTATAAAAACTTTGAACAGGAATTAAAAAGAATTAAACAACTAGGTTTAGTAGGATTAAAGCTCCATCCTGATTTCCAGAAGTTCCAGGCAGATTGTCCGCAGATGGATGCTGTTTATGAAGTTCTGACAGAATTAAAGATGCCGGTTCTTTTTCATGCCGGAGACTGCCGCTACGATTTTTCGGGCCCAAGAAGGATTTTAAATGTTCTTAAAAAACATCCACAGCTTACTATTATTGCAGCTCACTTTGGCGGTTATACAGAATGGGATGAAAGTCTGGAAGTTCTTGCCGGAAACAATCTCTACTTTGATACTTCTAGTTCTTTGTGGAAGCTTCCTATTGAAAAGGCAAATGCAATTATAAAAAAGCACGGCGTTGATAAAATGCTTTTTGGATCTGATTTTCCTATGTGGAATCATGAAGATGAATTAAAAAGGTTTAATCAGCTGGATTTATCTGAATCGGATAAAGAAGCTGTTTTGTACAATAACGCAAAAAGGCTGCTGGGGCTTTAACTGTTTATTATGAAAGATAAGATTAAATCGTATGGTTTTATAAGAGGATTGCGCGACGGACTTCCTATTGGACTTGGTTATTTTGCTGTTGCTTTTTCGCTGGGAATTGTAGCACAAAAAGCTGGACTTACTCCTCTGCAGGGATTTATTGCAAGTTTCTTTAATGTTGCTTCGGCAGGGGAAAATGCGCTTTTTAATTCAATTATTGAGAAAGCAAGTTATATAGAAGTTGCAATTATTACTTTTGTAGTAAATGCGCGCTATTTTTTGATGAGCTGTTCTTTGAGCCAGAGGATTTCTTCTGAAACTAAGTTTATTCACAGACTTGGAGTTGGCTTTGGTGTAACTGATGAAATCTTTGGTATTTCGATTGCGCAGGAAGGAAATCTGAATCCTCTTTATAATTACGGTGCGATTGCGATTGCGGTTCCTTTGTGGAGTATTGGTACTTCCCTGGGAATTATTGCGGGGAATATTCTTCCACTCAGGGTTGTTAGTGCTTTATCGGTGGCTTTGTATGGAATGTTTCTTGCAATTATCATACCGCCTGCAAAAAAGAATGTAATTATTGCAATTGCTGTTATTGTGAGCTTTATTGCAAGTTATATCTGCGGAATTATCCCTTTTGTTAAAGAACTTTCGGGCGGTACGAGAACGATTATTCTTACTGTTCTGATTTCATCGATTGTTGCGATTATTAAACCAATTGAGGATAAAGAAGCTATTAATGAGATGAGAACTTCACATACAGAGGCATCTGTATGTGAAGAAAAAACTGATATCTCCAAAAAGGAGGAAGAAAAATGAGTGGAAATCCATATATTTACATTTTTACAGCAGCTTTTGTTTCTTATCTGATTAGAGTTCTTCCTCTTACACTGATTAGAAAACCAATTAAGAATAAGTTTATAAAATCCTTTTTATATTATGTTCCATACGTTACTCTGGCAGTTATGACTTTCCCGGCCATTATTGAAGCGACACAATCACCTGTTTCTGGAATAATTGCCCTGGCTGTTGGGATTATAGTTTCTTATTTGAACCTCGGACTTTTCCCAGTTGCCTGCATCTGCTGCGGAACTGTTTTTCTGGCAGAACTGTTTATTTAGATATATAATCAGCCCAGCGCGGCTGATTATATAAAAAAAACACAAAAGACCATATCTTTACATCTACATTCCATATCTTTTCGTCAACATTTTAATCACATCAACTATTTAGAACTATTTTAATCAACCTCCATGCAATCATAATTCAAAACGCTGTGTAAAGGCATAGTTTTTGAGCGAATACTTTATTAAGAACTGTATTGTTGTTATTTTTAAACTAACAAACGTTCGTTATTTTTTATTTCTTGTTTTTTGCGGGATTTTTAAGATTATTTTTGCATTGTAAAGATTTTGTTTGAGGATTAGATAATATTTCATTAGAGAATAATTGTTTCACGTGGAACATTATTTTCGTGATGCATAAAAAAAGATTTTATTAGCATATATCATAAGAATACTTATTTATGTGGTGTAAAAGAAGTTTCTCGGAGATTGTTTCACATGAAACATTTTTCCGTGTAGCATCAGAAGATTTTTAAGAATATAAATTACATGGAATCTTTTTCTCGTGATATAAAAAGTGTTTTTTAGAGCATGTTTCACGTGGAACATTTTTTTGCGATTACAACAGATGATTTTAAGAATATGCTTCACCTGGAACCTTTTTATTGAGATATGAAAACTGTTTTTCTGGGCATGTTTCACGTGGAACACAAAATTATGTGATGTTTAAAAGAAAAGTAATTATTTAATTATTTATAAACCACGTCCCCACGATTCTATATAATAATCTATTCATCAAATACCTAGAATGGAAAAACAATTTTAAAATTATATTACGTTTCATGTAGAATACGATTTTCTTTGTGGTGGAAATTATTCTTAAACAAAGCGTTTCACGTGGAACATAAATAGTTACATTTTGATAAAAACAACACAGAATATATATACAAAAAAACTCAAAATCATTTACCCCTCCCCTACTCCAAAAAACCATAAACTAAACATGATATTGTTTCACGTGGAACAATATCATATATCCTTGATAATAAATGTCTGCTGCATAAGAGATCAAAAATAATCAAAGTATTTGTAGTGTAAATAAGTGATTCAATATTTTAAGCTGT
>JAILQA010000503.1 GCA_024699205.1 Treponema sp.
GCCTTTAATGTTCTTCTTGAGCAGCCATCTTTCCCACAGCCTGTAATTTCTGTTGCTCTTGAACCAGAAAGCATGAGCGAAAAAGATAAGATGAACGAAACTCTGGCAATCTTGAGCCGTGAAGATCCAACCTTTACTTCTCATGAAGATGCAGAAACTGGTCAGCTTATTATCAGTGGTATGGGAGAGCTTCATCTTGATGTTCTTGTTACACGTATGAGGGATGATTTTGGCGTAAAATGCAATGTCGGTGCACCTCAGGTTACTTACCGAGAATCTGTTTCCGGCAGTGCAGAAGCTTCAGAATCATATTCACGCGTTCTTGCAGGAAAAGAAAATACAGCAGGTCTTACAATCAAAGTTGAAAAACGCGAGCAGGGAAGTGGAAACTTGTATGAATGTCTTGTTAAGCAAGGTTCAATCCCTGATGAAATTATGGAAGCTATTGAAAATGGCTTTAAAAACGCACTTGATTCAGGTATCAGCTATGGTTATCCGTGTACCGATGTTGGCGTAAAGGTTACAGCAATTGATTATAATGAATTGACTTCTACTCCTTTTGCCTTTGCTTCTTGTGCTGCCCAGGTTTTCGATAAGGCTTGTACTTCAGCTGGTCCAGAGATTCTTGAGCCTGTAATGAATGTTGATATTTCTTGTCCAAAAGAGTTTGTCGGTCCTGCTTCCAGCCAGCTCAGTCAGCGTGGTGGAAATATTATGGGACAGGATTCCAAAACAACTGGCGAAATTATTCATGCACAGGCTCCTATGGCAAACATGTTTGGTTTTACTACAAATCTTCGTTCTGCAACACAAGGACGTGCAAGCTTCTCCATGGAGTTTAGTCATTTCCAGGTAAAGGTCGGCTGCTTGAATCAATATTAAAAAAAATGCGGAATTATGACAAAATCCTTTTTTAGGGTATTGACACAATTCCCGTATTTCTATAATATAGTTCATACATTCCGCGGGGGTGGTGGAATTGGTAGACACGCAAGCTTGAGGTGCTTGTGGCGCAAGTCGTGGCCGTTCAAGTCGGCTCCTCCGCATAAGAGATTGTCAGTCGGCAATCTCTTTTTTTTTGCCCGGATTTTTTCGGGGAGTAGAGGTAAAAATGTTAGCAGTATTTGTAAATTGTGGTGCTGTAATTCTTGGTTCACTAATTGGTCTTTTGTTTGCAAAAAAGTTTACGGAAGAACTTTCCGATATGATTCAGACAGCTTGTGGTGTAATAACTCTGGTGCTTGGACTGCAGATGGCTTTTAAGTATGACAATATTGTTTATCTGGCTCTATCTTTAATTATTGGTGCAATTATTGGATATGCTCTGGATATAGACGGTGCAATTCTAAAGCTTGGTGGAAAACTGGAAAAACTGACTAAAAAAAATGATGATTCTACTTCTTCTAACTTTGCTTATGCTTTTTTGAACTCTTCCGTTCTCTTTTGTGTAGGTGCAATGTCAATTGTCGGCTCTTTCGAAGCTGGTGTAAATCACAACTATACGACAATCTTTACAAAATCAATTCTTGACGGTTTTATGGCAATAAGCTTTACCGCCGCCATGGGAATAGGAACAGTTTTTTCTGTAATTGCAATTTTAATCTATCAGGGCGGATTGACTCTCCTTTCTTCTTTTTTACAGCCTTACGTTTCCGATTTGTTGATTCAGGAGCTTTCTGCCTGCGGTGGTGCAATGATTATTATGATTGGTATAAATCTTTTAGGCTTGAAAAAAATAAAAACAGCAAACTTTCTTCCAGCTCTTGTGATAGAAATACTTTTTGTTGTTTTTGTACCGATGATAAAATCTTTGTTTAATTAAATGCAAACTGTGAGAGCATATTTATAATTTTTACCGCTTCGGATATGCCTTGTTAAATTCAAGGACTATATACTGCATTGAAACGCCGCTTGGTTTTGTCAGCCAGCCTGAATCAATATTGTCATTTTCGTATTGGGAAAATATATGCATATTGCTTGATTCGTTGTTTTTATCTGGTAAAATCATAAAGCTTTCGACATCCTTGTTGTTTTCTTTTATAAAATTACCGTCGCTAATGTCAATAATAAGCCAGAGTTTATTGTGGGCATTTGTAATCATTAAAATCATTTGAAGATAATTTTTGGTAAAACCTAAAACATAAGCTCCTGAAGAACTTTCTGGTGCACCAAAAACTTTAACAGCTGA
>JAILQA010000504.1 GCA_024699205.1 Treponema sp.
TTATTCAACGGCGCTTGCAAACGGCATGAAAAAGGTGAAGGAATATCCCGACCCAAAAAATGAAATTTCTTATGCCTATGCAATTACCCATAGTGAATGGAAAGAATTAAAAAATCAGAATGAGACAGCAAAGTAGTCAAGGGACAAAGGAATGGAAACAATTTCAAAAGAAGAAGCAAGAAATTTTCTCGTAAATTATCAGGGGTTGAATGGGGCAGAAAAACGTAAGGGCCCGGAAGGAGTTCTGGATTATTTTAATAAAGTCCGATGCGTTCAGTTTGACCCGCTTGATGTTGTCGGTCGCAATGCAGACCTGGTTTTGCAGTCTCGCATAACTAACTATCGTTCGGAAGTTTTACAAGACCTGCTTTACAAAGACCGCTCCCTTTATGACGCTGCAGACAAAATGATTTCCATTATCCCGACACAAGATTATCCTTCAATGGCAAGAATCAGGCAGAAAACTGTAGAGCAGTTAAAGGGAATTTTGGCCTGGAGAAAATCGCTTGCGGCTCTGGATTTGCTTGGTGAGATAAAAGAATATATCAGCAAAAACGGCCCGCTGCCAGCAAGTAAAATAAAGATAGGTCAAAGTGTAGATTCTGGCCCCTGGGGACATAAAAAACTTTCGAGCGCTGCCTTGGATTATCTTTATCATTCAGGCGTTCTTGGAATAAGCAGTAAGCAGAAAAATCACAAGGTTTATGATCTGGCTCAAAGACTTTTTCCACCGTCAATCCTGAATGCGGCAGACCCTTTCAAAAACGACATTGATTTTGCCCGCTGGTATCTTAAGCGCCGAATAGGTGCTGTTGGCCTTGTCTGGAATAAAAACGGAGGAACCTGGCTTGGCTTTTATGTTTCTGATAAAAATTTGAGAACCCAATTAATCAGCGAGCTGGTAGCTTCCGGTGAACTTTTAGAACTTCAAATTGAAGATTCAAAAGAAAAATTTTATATTCGCTCAGAAGATTCCGACTTGCTTGGTAAACCCGCCCGCAAAAATATCGCTCAATTCATAGCTCCGCTGGACAATCTTATTTGGGACCGTGGCCTTATAGAAGAGCTTTTTGATTTTTCTTATTCCTGGGAAGTTTACACTCCAGCTGCAAAAAGAAAGTTTGGTTATTATGTTCTTCCGGTGCTTTATAAAAATCGGTTTGTTGCCCGCTTTGAGCCCGAACCCAATCGCGGTAAAAATCCTCTGCAAATCAAAAACTGGTGGTGGGAACCGGGAGTCGAAATAAATGATCAGATGCGCGACGCCATAGAAAATGCTTTTATCCGCTTTAGTAATTTTCTTGAAATTGATATGATGGAAGAAAAATACTGGAAGACAAAACTTCAGTTATCATAAGGAAAAAAATGAATAGCAATTTAATAATCCGCGAAGCAAAAATTTCGGATGCAAAAAGACTTGTAGAGATTTATGCGCACTACGTGAAAAATACCGCAGTTTCTTTTGAATATAAGGTTCCGACAGTTGAAGAGTTTGAAGAAAGAATTCACCATATTACGGAAAAATATCCATACATTGTTTGTTTGAAAAACGACAAGATTGTGGGCTATGCTTATGCAAGTGCCTATAGTTCAAGAGAGGCTTATGACTGGACGGCGACTTCTTCAATTTACGTTGATAAAGAATTCCACAGACAGGGTGTTGGCTCCCTGCTTTACAAAGAACTTGAAGAGCGATTGCGAAAACAGGGAATTGTAAATCTTCTTGCAGGTGTTGCTTATATAGAAACTGAAGATAAATATTTGACAAAGGACAGTTTTTATTTTCATACAAAAATGGGTTATGAAAAGGTAGCCCACCTGAAAGGTGTCGGAAAGAAGTTTGACAACTGGTATGATTTACTCTGGCTGCAGAAAAAGCTGTAGAGGAAAAAATATAGCCTGCATTATTTTTTGCAGGCTAATTAAGTCATTCCAGAATTATTGATTTATCATCAAATCCCTGGGCTTTGATTGTAAGCTTTGTCTGCCCTTTTTCATAACCGGAACGCAAAACTGCACAGGCGTGTCCCTTGTATGTAACAGTTTTGTTATCTGTATAATCTTCATCAGTTATAGGATTTCCTGAGCCAAAGCCTGCAAGCCTTGCTACTCCCGCTGTATTTGCAATAAGATTGATTTCTGCATCCGGAACAAGTTGTCCCCGTTCGTCAAGAATGTCAATCATTTCTGATTCGGGAAATTTTCTGAGCCAAGAATTACACGTTCTGGATACATTTTATGGTCTTTTTCATACTGGTCTTCCATGTAGTTGTAGCCTACAATGTCCAGGCCGTTGGTAAAGGCTTCTGTTGTCCTTTCCCAAAGATTTTCGTAAACACCGATATTTACATTCTGTGCCTGGTACTGACCTTTGGCAAGCTTATCGTCAAGACCGCTCCAGAGAGAACAGATTCCGTTGCTTACAGGCCGGCTGGCGTCCAGCTCTTTGATAGTGCGGACTCCAAAAAGGATTTCAGCTTCGTCTGCAGG
>JAILQA010000516.1 GCA_024699205.1 Treponema sp.
CATAGTGGAGAGGCAATACCCGTTCCCATTCCGAACACGGAAGTCAAGCTCTCTTACGTCGATGATACTGCTCTTCAGCGGGAAAGTAGATAGCTGCCGGCTTTTTTTGTTTAACAGCGTGCACTCAAAAAAAAGACTCCGCTAAAGAGCAGTACAGTTGCAACAGTAATCTGCCTGTAGGGCAGATACAAGAATGCTCTGATGCGGGATAGTAGATAGCTGCCGGCTTTTTTTATTTAACGCGATATTCTAAAATACCGGCTCTGCTGAAGAGCAGTACAAGTGCAACAGAAGCGGCTGTCGGTGCAGCCGCACTGTATGCTCTTTATCGGGATAGTAGACGCTCTTATCGGAGAAGCGTTAAGAAAAATGCGGTCTAGCATTTTTTAGCTTCATCCACAAAACGCGGGAGAAAGATTCATCTTTCTGCTGCCGGCTTTTTTTGTTCATACGGACAGCGTGACGAGCACGCTGCCGCATAACTTGGCTATAAGCGGACACTCCGTGCCGCATAAATTTCGTTGATAACCGACACCTTCGGTGCGGTATAATATAGGGGTGTTATGGGGAAATTCACCTGTTCGAAGGGGGAGTGGAAGCCGTAAACACTGAAAATAGGTTGACTGCTTTTGATGATTTTGATTCGGCTTACGGGAGTTTTTCGGTAGAAAACCTCTATTCAAGCTTTTCTGGAGCGAGGGCTTTATTATCGTGAAAATCAGAAAAAACAGTCCAACGGACTATTTTTTCTGATTTGTTCGAGTATATAATTTCCCCTCTTGTAAATTAATTATCAGTAAATAATGGTGTACTCAAGTAGCGGTCACCTGAATCTGGAAGAAGGGCTACGATGACTTTTCCTTTGTTTTCAGGGCGTTCTGCAAGAATTTTGGCGGCTTTAAGAGCGGCACCACTGGAAATACCAACTAAAATTCCTTCGCTGTGGGCAAAAGCACGACCTTCTGTAAAAGCATCATCATTTTCGATTGGGATAATTTCGTCGTAAATTTTCGTATTCAAAACATCAGGAATAAAGCCTGCACCGATTCCCTGGATTTTGTGGGCTCCAGCACTTCCTTTAGAAAGTACAGGACTGGTTGCTGGTTCAACTGCAACAATTTTTACATTTGGATTTTGAGATTTAAGATATTCACCAACACCAGTGAGGGTTCCACCTGTTCCAACACCAGCTACAAAAATATCAACTTTTCCGTCTGTCTGTTCCCAGATTTCTGGACCTGTTGTTCTTTTATGTACAGCTGGATTTGCAGGATTTACAAATTGACCAAGAATGATACTTCCTGGAGTTGATTTCTGGAGTTCTTCTGCTTTAGCAATTGCTCCTTTCATTCCTTTTGAACCTTCTGTAAGAACGAGTTCTGCACCGTAGGCCTTAAGAAGATTGCGACGTTCAATACTCATGGTTTCTGGCAGAGTAAGAACTGCTTTGTAACCTTTTGCAGCTGCAACTGATGCAAGTCCGATTCCTGTATTACCGGATGTTGGTTCAATGATTGTAGCACCTGGTTTTAAGATACCTTTTGCTTCTGCATCTTCAATCATAGCAAGCGCAATTCTATCTTTTACGCTTCCTGCTGGATTTAAATATTCAAGTTTTGCCAGAATTGTTGCATTTTCAATTCCTGCTTTTTTAGAATAATTATTCAACTGTAAAAGTGGTGTTTTACCAATTAAATCCAATGCACTCTGTTTAATGTCTGCCATATTAATCTCCTTTTTTTTACCTAGTAAGATGATAGGATTATCATATAGTATAAAACCTAGTATGTCAATAGGTAATGTGTAGATTTTTATAATTTATGTCTTATTTTTTCAAATGAAAATCACTATTCCACTTTTCCATAAATTATGGTATCTTTTGAATAATTATCTATTAATAATGAGGATTATATGAAACTTTGGGAATCTGGAGCTTATCTTTCTGACGGTAAGCTTGTTGAAAAATTAAATGCTGCAACTCAATCTGAGGGAGCAAAAAAGACTATTGCTTATTCAATTTTACAGAAGCATAACACAAGTGGAGATGCTTCAAAATTAAAAATAAAGTTTGACAAAATAACTTCACATGATATTACTTATGTCGGAATTATTCAGACTGCTCGTGCAAGCGGATTGGAAAAGTTTCCTATTCCTTATGTTTTGACAAACTGCCACAACTCCCTTTGTGCTGTTGGTGGTACTATTAATGATGACGACCACATGTTCGGTTTGACTTGTGCTCAGAAATATGGCGGAGTTTATGTTCCTCCACATCAGGCTGTTATTCACCAGTATGCCCGCGAAATGCTTGCAGAATGCGGTGCTATGATTCTTGGTTCTGACTCTCATACACGTTACGGTGCTCTTGGTACAATGGCAATTGGTGAGGGCGGTGGAGAACTTGCAAAACAGCTTCTTGGAAAAACTTACGATGTAAACTATCCTGGAGTTGTTGCAATTTATTTGACTGGTGCTCCTGTTCCTGGAGTTGGTCCTCAGGATGTTGCCCTTGCAATCATTAAAGAAGTTTTTGCAAGCGGCTTTGTAAAGAATAAGGTAATGGAATTTATCGGACCTGGTGTAGCAAATCTTTCTGCTGATTTCCGTATCGGTGTTGATGTAATGACTACTGAAACAACCTGTCTTTCTTCTATCTGGGAAACTGATGGCAAGGTTGAAGAGTGGTATGCAATTCATGGTCGTGTAGGTGCTTATAAAGAATTAAAGCCTCAGAATGGAGCTTATTATGATGGGGCAATCGAAATTGATTTGAGCGAAATCCGCCCTATGATTGCTATGCCTTTCCACCCATCTTGTGCATATACTATTGAAGAAGTAAATAAAAATCTTGATGATGTTTTGACTGAAGCAGAAAAGCGCGCAAAAGTTAGTTTTGGTGACAAGGTTGATTTCAATCTTCATAACAAGATTATTGACGGAAAGCTTTACGTTGACCAGGGAATTATTGCGGGTTGTGCTGGTGGTGGATTTGAAAATATTTGTGCTGCTGCTGATATTCTTAAGGGCAAGGACAGTGGAAACGGCAAGTTCGTATTGAGCGTATATCCTGCTTCTATGCCAGTTTATATGGAGCTTATGAAAAATGGTGCCTTTGGTGCTTTGATTGACGCTGGAGCTGTTGTTAAGACTGCCTTCTGTGGTCCATGTTTTGGTGCGGGTGATACTCCTGCTAACGGAGCCTTCTCTATCCGTCACTCTACAAGAAACTTCCCTAACCGCGAAGGTTCAAAGATTCAGAACGGCCAGCTCTCTTCTGTTGCTCTTATGGATGCACGCTCTATCGCAGCTACTGCAGCAAACAAGGGCTTCCTTACAGCCGCTACAGAATTCGACACAGAGTTCAGCGGAAAGAAATATTTCTTTGATAAAGCAATTTACGAAAAACGCGTATACGATTCAAAGGGCGTAGCTCATCCTGAGGTTGAGATTCAGTTTGGTCCTAACATTAAAGACTGGCCGGCTATGAAGCCTCTTTCAGATGACCTTCTTATCAAGATTGTATCTGAGATTCACGACCCTGTTACAACAACAGATGAACTCATTCCTTCCGGAGAAACTTCATCTTTCCGTTCAAATCCTCTTGGATTGGCAGAGTTTACTCTTAGCCGCCGCGACCCTGCTTATGTTGAACGTGCAAAGGCTGTTCGTGACTTGTCTGATGAAGTTAAGGCTGAAGTTGCAAAAGTTGCTGCTACACTGGATGCCGCAAAACCTGAGTTCAAGGGACGTGCTGTAGCAGCGGGTCTTGGTTCCTCAATTTTTGCTGTAAAACCAGGTGACGGTTCTGCCCGAGAACAGGCTGCAAGCTGTCAGAAGGTTCTTGGTGGCTGGGCTAACATTGCAAACGAATATGCAACAAAGCGATATCGTTCAAACCTTATTAACTGGGGTATGCTTCCATTCCTCTACAAAGATGGAGATAAGAATCTTCCTTTTGCAAACGGCGACTATGTATTTATTCCTGATGTAAAGAAGATGGTCGCAGAAAAACTTCCAACAGTTAAGGCTTATGCTGTAAAGGCTGACGGTGAAGTAAACGAGTTTGAACTTTCAACAGGTGACCTTACAGACGACGAAAGAAAAATCATTCTTGCTGGCTGCTTAATAAACTTTTACAAAGAATAGAATAGCAAAAATAATAGAATATCAAATTGAGGATAATTATTTATCCTCAAGGATGGATTAAAATGCAATATCGAACTGACAGACAGGGATGTAAAATATCGGTTTTAGGTTATGGTTGTATGCGCTTTACAAAAAAAGGCGTGGCAACTGATATGGAAAAAACGGAAAAAGAAATCCTTCTTGCCATTGAACGGGGAATAAATTATTTTGATACTGCATATATTTATCCTGGCAGTGAAGTTGCGCTGGGGCAGATACTTGCAAAAAATAATCTTCGTGAAAAAGTTCATATTGCAACAAAGCTTCCTCAATATTTAATCCGCAACGAAGCCGCAATTGAAAAATATTTTAATGAACAGCTTGATCGACTTCAAACTGATTATATTGATTATTATCTCATGCACATGCTTACCGATATCGATGCCTGGAATACTTTAAAGGCTCTTGGTATTGAGGAATGGATTAAGCAGAAAAAAGCAGAAGGAAAAATCAAGCAGATTGGTTTTTCTTACCACGGCAATTCTCCTATGTTTCTTGAAATTTTAAATGCCTATGACTGGGATTTTTGTCAGATTCAATATAATTATATGGACGAAGTTTCTCAGGCTGGTGTAAAGGGATTAAAAGCCGCCGCAGAAAAAGGAATACCTGTAATAATTATGGAACCTTTGCGCGGTGGAAAGCTTGTAAATATTCCTGCTCAGGCAAAAGAGTTTTTAAACAAAAGCAGCAGAAACTGGACTCCAGCCGAACTTTCTTTAAGATGGTTATGGAATCAGCCTGAAGTTACCTGCGTTCTTTCGGGAATGAATTCCAGTGAAATGATAGAAGAAAACTGTAATATCGCTTCAAACGCAAAAGCTGGTGAGTTCACTTCTGATGATTTTGCACTTGTTGAAGACATAAAAAAGATTCTTAAGCAAAAGACCAGGGTTAATTGTACGGGCTGCCGTTACTGTATGCCGTGTCCAAAAAATGTTGATATTCCAGCAATCTTTTCTGCCTATAATAACATGTATACCGAAGCAAAAGTTTCTGCTTTGGCTGATTTTGTGCGTACAGTTGGCTTGCGTAAAGAAAGTGCTTTTGCAACGCAGTGTATTGGCTGTGGAAAATGCGAGAATCATTGTCCTCAACATATTCCTATTCGGGAAAAACTTAAGGAAGCAGATAAAAAATTACGACCTTGGCCAATAAGAATAGGTATGGCAGCTGTAAGACTTGTTATGTTCCCTCATCGTTAAAAAATCATTATACTTGTATTTATGACTGTAAATGCAAAAGAGCTTGAATTTATTTTAGATAATACTCCCTCAGAACAAAATATAATGCTTGTGGGAAAGCATGGAATTGGTAAATCACGTATTCTGGAAGAATATTTTGCTGATAAAAATGCAAAAGTTGTTACTCTTTTTTTGGGACAGATGAGTGATCCCGGGGATTTGATTGGTTTGCCTGAAAAAGATGAAAAAACAGGAAAGACTGATTTTATGCTCCCTTATTGGTTTCCTACCGACGGACAGCCTGTTGTTTTATTTTTAGATGAATTGAATCGTGCCCGTCCTGAAGTTTTGCAGACAATCATGGATTTAACCTTGAACCGAAAACTTGCGGGCAAGTCTTTGCCAGCGGGAAGCAGAATTATTAGTGCAGTGAATAATGGAAATGAATATCAGCTTACAGATTTGGACCCCGCACTTGTAAGTCGCTTTAATATTTATGAGTTTGCTCCGACGGTAGAAGACTGGCTTGATTGGGCAAGAAAAAATCAGATAGATGCAAGAATTATTTCTTTTATTGATGAAAATCCTGAGTTTTTGGATAGCGATGAAGTTTATTCTTCTGAGAATCTTGAACGTTCTCCCGACAGACGAAGCTGGGAACGCGTATCAAAAATAATTTGTAAGTTTGAAAATTTGTCGTTTCTTCATCAGCCGCTGGTTTCTGGAATTATAGGGAACAGAGCAACTTCTATTTTCTTCGATTTTGTAAAATCTCATCGTATTCCTTCTGCAGGACAGCTTATGCAGGGGGATTTTTCTGAAAATCAAAAAGAACTTGAAGACTTGAGTTTTGCAGATTTCACTCAGTTGAATGAAGCAATTTTCAGATGGGGAGAAAAGTTTTCATCACAGGCAAATATTGATAATGATAAAAATGTTATGAATGCAGAGGAAAAAGCTGCTGCAGGCAAAAATCTTACGGCATATTTTGACTGGTTTTCATTGAAAGAAAAAAAAGAGCTTCAGGCACATTTTGCAAGCCTTGTTTCTGCGTCTGATTATCCTGATTTCTTGAACTTTATTCTGGAATATGCACCTGAGCTTTATAAAAAGCTTCTTGAATTGAGTGATGATTTATCTTCTTCAAAAAGGTAAGTGCCATGAAAAAAAATGACACGGAAAAGCGGATAAATAAAATTATAAAAGACTGGTTTGTGACAGAAGCTCTTTTATTTTCAGCCGTGACAACTCATCACACAGTTTTAAATGATTCTCTGTCTGTTCCCCTGCGTACAGGTAATTTATGCATTGAGTATTCGAATACCCTAACAGAAAATCTTTCTGATGATGAGCTTTCTGATTTGTTGAAAATTGAAGTTTACAGAATCCTTTTAAAACACCCCTACACCCGCCAACCCCACAAGGCCAATCCTACAGCCTTGCTCTTAGCCAGTGACATAGTCATTTCTAAATTTTTTGTCCCATCAAGTAAAATAGAAAGTGCAGGGCTAACTTTTTTGAAAAGTCTTGCCTGGAAATTTTCTACTCTTGATTATCCCCTTGGGAAAAAATGGGCTGATACTGAGGAGTTAAAATTTTTTCAGCGTAACCTTCAGATTGACCGGGCGACAGGGCAATTAAAAACTCTAGATGATTTGACCTTTGAAGAATGGTATAAAAAAATAATCTTTTTAATCCGAGAAACTTCTGCGGGCGGTGGAGAAGCTGCGGGCCAAGGTGCACTTTTTGATTATGATTTATCAGCAATTACCGAAAGTTCAGAGCTTTGGAAAGAAGATGAAAACGCAGCAAATCAGATAAACGATAAAATTAAAAAAGCCGAAATCGAGCAGGGCTGGGGAAAAAGTGGCGGAAATCTTCAAAGGGTGCTTCAGGGAGAGGTGGATTTTTCCTTTGATTACAGACGGGCTTTAAGTCATTTCAGAGCGAATATTGTAAGTGCAGAAAGACATCTTACCCGCATGAAACCCAGTCGCCGTTATGGTTTTAAAGCAATGGGAAGCCGATACGAACGAAAAGCTGATATTCTGATTGCCGTCGATGTAAGCGGTTCAATTACAGATGAAAGTTTTAATCGATTTTATCATGCTATAAAAAACTTTTTCTTTTTGAAGATTATTGAAAAAATCGATTTAATTTTTTTTGACGTGAACTTAAAAAAATCAGAGCCTGTAAAGTTTACTTCCAAGCTTAATCTGCAGGAAATTACGGGACGGGGTGGAACCAATTTTCAAGTTCCCCTGGATTACTTTTTGGAAAGGCGTTCAAAATACGACGGAATGATTATTTTTACCGATGGAGAAGGTGCTGCCCCAAAACTTGATGTGAGTGCGACTATACTATGGATTTTGGATTCGCGTCCAGCTTATGAAAAATCTAGATGGTGGATAGAAGAACTTGCTGGAAATTATGCAACTTTTTTGCCATGATAGAAAAAAAATTTTATCTTACAGATAGGTAATTTTTTTTATAAGGATTAAAGAATTAAAAGGTTTGAAGAAATAAAAAGAATTGAAGGAATTAAAATATGAGCACAAATTACACTGATATGGAAGCAGATTTTTGGAAGGAGCATTTTGTTCATCTTCAGCATAAAAATATGGTGAGGACAAATGCTACTGCACTAAAACTTGAAGACTGTCACAAAGAGTTTGAGTCTTTTTCTCAACAGCACCCACAGGCAAAAATCTCGACTCAATATTTTGATTCCTATTGTATTTTTGAAGTTACCCTGACTGCTGCAATCAAATTGAGGCTTTTTATTCAGTCTGCTATAAAAGGAAGTCTAATGCAAAAATGTGGCTCAGAGTATGTGAAATTATGTGATGCAAAGTTTCCCTATAATCCTCTGCCCGAAATTGATGAGTTTTTAAGAAATCTGGATGATTACCTTGTGGAGCTTGAGCGTTTGGGGCAAAAAAAATCCCGTTCAGAAAGGAGGCAGAAAATTGCTCTGGAGTTTATAATGGCTTATGCGGAAAAACATATTACTCCAAAAAAAATCTATTATATTGAAGCAGAAACAGATGGAAGCTTTGTGTTAAAAATCCCGTCAGACGATTATACTGTTAAAATGACAGATAAAGATTTTATGGAAAAAATAAAAAACTCAT
>JAILQA010000519.1 GCA_024699205.1 Treponema sp.
CGGGTTGTTGACAATACTACTTCTATAGAAGTACAATTATACCATGTCAAAGATAATTCTGTATCATGGTTCAGAAAAAATAATCTCTAAGCCTGAATTCGAGAAAGGCAAGGCCTATAATGATTATGGACTTGGTTTTTATTGTACGCAGAATATTGAACTTGCAAAAGAATGGGCCTGTCCTTCTGATAATGACGGCTTTTCAAATTGTTATGAGATTGAAACAGACGGACTTTTAGTTTTGGATTTGCTGTCGGAAAAGTTTACTAGTCTTCACTGGCTTGCAATTCTTATTGACAACCGTCGCTTTGACATGGATACACCTATAATGCGTCAGGGAGCGTATTATCTAAAAAATAATTTTCTACCTGATATTTCTAAGTTTGATTTAATCAAAGGCTACAGGGCGGATGATTCATATTTTTCTTTTGCGCAGGCTTTTCTTTCTAATCAGATTTCGTATAAGCAGCTCGGAAATGCTATGAAGCTTGGAAAATTGGGAGAACAGATAGTTTTGAAAAGTAAAAAGGCATTTGATTTGATTGAATTCCAGAAATACGAAATTGCAGAAGGAAAAAAATATTATACTTTACGTCTTAACCGCATGGAAAAGGCAAAGTCAGATTATAAGAAATCGCTGGAAGATTCCGATATTTCAGGGCTCTTTATTCGTGATTTGATTTTAGGAGATGTAAAAGATAATGACCCACGCTTACGATAAATTCTTTCTCCCCATAGTAATGAAAAATCTTGGCTTTGCTGTTGATTTTGCAGTAAATGCTTGCGGGGTAACGGCAGATTCCTTTTATGATTTTTTTATTGCTTCTAAAGTTGCAAGGGCTATTGAGGAAGGCTCCCCAGTTTTTGTGTGTGGATGCTCAGGAACAGAACTTGCTTTGTCAGTTTTTAAAAGAGTCGGGTTTAAACTCATGCCAGAAACAGAAAATACTTTTGATAGCTTTGACCGTTCACCCGAATATTGGGCGGGCTGGATTCTGGCATATTACCAGTGGGAAACAAATCTTTCATTCTCAAAAATTCGAGATTATATATCGTTTTCGCATATTGTAAATATGTATAATCCGCTGCACGAAGCACCTCAGGAAAAATTTCTTGATGTAATGAACAGAATCATAAAGGAAAAAGCTATAACTAAACCAACAAATCTTCATAATTTGCGCAAGACTTCTGGATTAACACAAAAAGAACTTTCAGAGCTTGCCGGCGTGAATCTGCGTACTTTGCAGCAATATGAAATTGGTTCCAAAGACATAAACAAAGCCAGCGGCAAGACACTTAATTCTCTTGCACTGGCTGTGCACTGTAATTTTTATGATGTTATGGAATTAGAGTTACCATAAAAAAAGCAACACGCAAAGTTTTTGTTGTTAAAACTCGCGTATGGCACAAACACTGCATTCTCTGTCTGTAGTGCCATTAGCGATGCCGATTATCGGATCGAAGTGAAGCCGATATGCATAACTTTCAAGAGGTAGTGTACTAGAAGACCAGTAGTAATCGTCCGCAATTTTTGTTCCGCCTGCTTTTTCTATTCCTGCATTTACTATTGATTTTACTCTATATATCATGCACAGTTCTGCTATTGAAGGAATGTACCAGCCCGAAGCGTAATCTCCCGTAATCTGGTTGTTACCGGCATAAGCGTTAATCCATTCCCACATAGGATAGTTTCCACTTATTTCCTCATCGCTAACAGCATTGCAAAGTTCAGCCCAGTTATAGCTTCCGTCACATACACCTGTAAATGTTGCTTTTGAGGCACTATTAGATCCGCCTCTATCCGGAGTACATGCCATACTATCAATTCTCTTATTGGTACCATCTGCACTACTAATTTGCCAACTATATACCTTTTGTTCTTCGCCCTGCGAATTCTGTAAGCCAATGCCCAAAGTTCGCGTATTTGTATTACCTTCGTTGTTGCAGTCCTTTCCCTCATAAAAAATCAGCGCGATTGCAGCTGCTTTCTGGCTTTCTGTCAACTCTTCATAAGGAACGGCAGAACCGTCGTTAAATATAATATCGCCAACTCTATAAGGAGCACCATATTTTCCTATTTTTCCGCTTATTTCATTCCGCTTTTCCATCCACTTTGCCCAAAACTCTTTATTTCCCGTATCGGTTATAGAGATTTGCGTTGCAATTGAACCTGAACATTCCTCATTCGTAAACCAGCCGCCAAAGTTAAAGCCATATTTCATAATGTCGGCTTTGGTTGGAAGCGTTGCACCGGTTCCGTAGGTGTATGATGTGACATTCTTTCCGTCGGCAATCGTTCCGCCATCAATATGAAGCGTGATGGTGTACGTTTTGGGTGTCGTATTTGCCCAGAATTTTTTATTCCCTGAGTCAGTCGCGGAGATTTCTGTTACTGGAGTTCCCGTAAAGCTTGAATTTGTAAACCAACCATCAAAATCATAACCTTCGATTGTCGAAGGTAGTGTTGCTCCTATTCCGTAGGTATAATTAGAATAGGAAGTCCTTATTGTTCCATCGGCAAGTTGGTAAACAAGGGCTATTGAATATGTTTTTATAGACCAATTAGCCCAGAGATTCTTTGCACCCGTAGAGCCTTTTTCAATTACCGTAACCCTGGAGCCACTGCCATTCGGTG
>JAILQA010000520.1 GCA_024699205.1 Treponema sp.
ATCGGTGACATAAGTGATAGTGATGTTACCGCATGGCACGACAAAACCGATGCCCAAAAGAAAAATGCTACACCTAACTTTAAGGCTAATGATGGTGAGCATCTATATTGGACCTATACAATCCCAGCTGAAGATACAAAGTATAGTACATGGACAGATGTTAATGAAGTACCACAAGAATATGCAGCCGTATATGCACGTGTTTTAAAAACCAAGATTCTTGATGGAAAAGTTCAATACAAGGCTGACTTCAAAGAAGCCGAAGACATCGAACCAATCGACTAATCGACTTTTGTAAGTAAAATCCAAACTGTCTTCTGACATCGTGTCGGGAGGCAGTTTTTTTTATGAAAAAAATATTTCTGGCGGCTTTTATTTTTCTGGGTTTCTCATTTTTTCTGACTGCACAAACTGCAGAACCTTCTAAACAAAAAATATCCTTTTACCTTGAGCTCAACTCTTCCTACAAAAATCAGATTTTCAGGGATTACCTTTTTGACTCCCCAGACCTTCTTAACAGCAGGCTGGACTGGGATGCTGATTATCTTTTTAGTCTTGGACTTACCGGAGGCATGAAAATCAAAGGGCTTGAGCTTTTTGTTTCCACTGATTTCACTCTGCCTTTTGAGTGCGGGCACATGTATGACAGCGACTGGCGCACACCCGGCATGAAAACGAACTTTTCTATAAGCGACCTTTACCCCGCTTTTGGCAATGACAGTCTTATTGGCATTAAATATCACTTTTTACCAGGCAAGAATCAGGCCGGATTTTTTATTACACCAACATTAATTATTTCAAACTCCTACATCAGTTACAACGCTAAAAATACAATTGGCTGGTGCGGAGACGTTAAGCATACGGGACTCACCCAAAACTACCCCTGGGACAGCGAGTATGCAACTAAATGGCGCAAGTACGGCATTGACCTTACAAACAATATCACTTCTGTTTTCTGCGGTCTTGAACTTTCAAAAAAAATCAGAGCATTTGAGGCGGCAGGTGGACTTCTTCTTTCACCCTACACTTATATCTTTTCCATTGACCATCACTTGAACAGCGGAGAAGGTAAATACTATTTGATGATACAGGAGGCCTTTTTCTCTGTGCTTGAGCTCTACCTTTCTACAGGCTATTCGATAAACAAAAAGAATCAGATTATTCTTAGCGCACAATATTCTTTCTGCCCCAGAATCGACGGCGAAATGTACTTTGGCTACAACGCTACAAATTACGAACTTACCATAGACATAAGCGGATTTTCTTTTAATAAATTCACCACTACCCTTTCCTGGCGCATATCTTTATAATTATCTTATGGCGCAACCGCAACTGCTTACATTAAATTCTCTTTCGGCCTCGTATGGGAAAAAGATGGTCCTCAAAAACATCTCCCTCTCCATTCCCACCGGCGAACTTACCTGTTTATGCGGGCCTAACGGTTGCGGTAAATCTACCCTACTTAGCATTTTGGCGGGAGTTCCTGAGCAAAACCTTTGTGTATTCAGAAAGCCCGGCGATTTGGACTTGAGCAGGCTGCCCCGCAAAAAAGCAGCACAGATTGTTTCTTTTATGCAGCAGAACGAATTTTCTACCTGGGATTTTACTGTACGCGAGCTTGTGCTTCAGGGGCGGTTCTGTCATACAAAAAACGGGTTCTACACAGCTGCAGATGAACAGCTTGCAGACCAGGCCCTTGCAGAGCTTCAGATATCTGACCTTGCCCAAAGGCCTGTTCATTCTCTTTCGGGCGGGGAGTTTCAGAAGGCACGCATTGCACGCGCTATTTGCCAGCAATCTAAGTTTATTCTGCTTGATGAACCTGCGGCTCACCTTGATTTTGTCTACGAGCCCTGGCCTATGCAAAAACTGTACAAGCTTGCTCACGAAAAAGGTCTTGGCATTCTTCTTTCCATTCATGATGTAAATCTTGCCGCCACCTATGCCGACAACCTTGTTCTTCTTCCATTGTTGCAATCTCCAATCTGTGGTAAAATAAAAGATACTTTAACAAAAGAAAACTTGAAGATTACATACGGTATGGAGTTTGAATGTCAAAAAGTAAATTATTTTCAATCATCACTATA
>JAILQA010000049.1 GCA_024699205.1 Treponema sp.
GTCTGTCCATAAACTGTATCACCTGTTTTAAGATTGAAAAGACGAATCTGGCTAGGGCTGATATAAATATCATCAGGTCCCGGAAGATAAGAGTTCTGTGGACTACGAAGAAAGCCGTAACCGTCAGGCAAAATTTCAAGAGAACCTTCGGCAAAAATAATTCCACCGTGTTCTGTATGAGCCTTAAGAATTACAAAAATCAAATCCTGCTTTTTCATAGGAGCAAGATCATCAGCAGTAAAACCATACTGCATTGCAAGCTCACGAAGTTCAGGCATAGACTTTCTTGTAAGTTCATTAATTACAAGGCGTGGTTTATTTGCATTTTCTTCAGCAGCGGCTGCAGCCTCTGCGGCCATCATTTCTGCCACTTCCGGACTTGGAGGTGTATAAGAATTACGGCCATAAGGCTTACGCATTCCGCCCGGTCCTCTTCTATTATTGTATCTGTTCTGATTATTCTGATATCTGAAATTGTTTGACTGATGTTCATTTGCTACTGGAGTAGCAGGTGCTGCAGGTGCAGCTGTTTCGGTGTTTACAGGAGTGGTTGTTTCATTTGAAGAAGGAGCATTTGCAGTAGCTTCAGAATCTTCTGTTTTTTTAACTACGCGACGGCGCTTTACAACTACGCGGCTTTCTTCTGCCACTTCTTCGCTTTGTCCACTTTCTTCAGGAGACTGCTGCGTTTCGTTTGGTTCTACAGGAACTTCTTGCGGTGCAGGTTCTACAGGAGCCTTTTCTGCGGGAGTTTCAGATTCGGTACTTGGACCAAAATCAAGGGTAGCCTGTGCTTCATCAGCAGGCTCTGAGACATTTTCCTCGTCTGTGCGACGTCTTCTTAATGCTGCCATTAAAAAATCCTCATAAAAAATTAAAAATTATTTTGATTTTATATCGTAAAAAAATTATAAATAAACACCAGATTTTATTGATTTTTTCGGGGAAGAGAAAAGATTAAAAATCCCCAACAACAATATTATTACAATTTTTTATTTATTCTGTCAATCATTATTTTTTACATCATTTTATTACATCACTATGAATAATCATTGCCTGTTTATATTCTGAAGAAGCTACAGAGAACAAATCAACTTCAGGTTCTTTATCAAGCATATTTACATCACCACTGAATTCAACGTTATTTGCAATTCGGATTCTTGCTGTTGTGATGTTGCCGGAAACTTTACTTCCAGAACAGATTTCAACACGTTCAGCAGCATTCATATCGCCGCTTACTTCGCCGGATACAATAATTGAATTAGCATCTATTTTATCAACCTTACAAACTGCATTTTTTGCAACTTCAAGGTCACCTTCAGGCGCATTGATTTTTCCGCTGAATTTTCCGGTAATAACAAGACGGTCGCTGAATTCCAGAACTCCATCAAATTCTGTTTCTTCACCGAATACTGTTATATTCTTTTTTTCTACCTCATTTTTTCCAGCCATCAGTACACCTGCATTAATTTGTTATTTTTATTATTATAACGTGAATTGTCTGTATTATCAATATTATCAAAAAAACAAGAACTTCTACCTGCCCTGCAAGATCCCCAATACGAGTAAATAAAGTTGTACCTGTCGAATTTAATATCGGAACCTTTCCTATTATATAAGAAGGTCTGAATTGTGGAGCTTCTTTTTCAATTTTACCATTTGGATTAATTATGCAGCTTACTCCACTTGCTGTACTGCGAACTGTCGGAAGTCCATTTTCTACAGAACGAAAAACAGCCATTGCAAGATGCTGTTTCTGACAAGGTATACTTTTTGACCAGGAATCATTACTTAAATTAATAAAGCATTTAGAACCATTTAAAACCATATGGCGGCAAACTGATGAAAAAGTATCTTCGAAACAAATTGGAGTTGAAAATTTCAGTCCACGGTAATCAAATACAGAATACTCATCTCCTTTTTCCCACATATGGGTATCTCCATTTAAAAGCTTTATATACAAGGAAGGAAACTGATATTTCATTGGAAAAGATTCTGTAAAAGGCACAAGATGAATTTTCGAATAAATATCTGGCTCTGGAGGATGTACATTTTTTCCAGATTCAAAAACTAAAGCACTGTTATATCTGGCCCTATCACCTTTATTAACATCAACTTCATGAGAGTTTCCGATTACAAAAACAGCATCATTTTCATCAATAAAATTTAACAGCTGGGAAATCAACATATAACGACTAAGATCTGTACCATAATCATAATTATATTTAATTGAAGGAGCTACAGAAGTTTCCGGCCATACTATAAAATCAACTTCCGGAGAAAGAAGCTGAGCCTCTTCTGTTAGCTGAATCAAAGTTTTTATGTTTTTTGAATATTCTTCTATCCCATTTTTCCATGGATTTTCATTATTCTGAATTGCAGCAACAGTAACATAATTGCAATCAGCAAGCTTTTTATCTGTTTTTCTTATATTGAAAAAACCATAAATATATGAAGCGGCAAGAATTAAAAGCCAGAATATACCAAGAGCATTGGTTAGTTTTGTAGACGCATTATAAAGAGCTTCTTCTTTTTGTACATATGCAGAAATATGACTTTTTTGATTCTGTTCAACATTATTAAAAAGTCTGTGCTGTTCTTTTTTTTTGGTGATAATGCTAAAGAAAAAAGCAGAAGGAAAAAGCACAAGCAGATTAAGGGCAAATACACCTGCCAGGTTACAGATCTGAATGAGATAAATATTCTTCCACTGAGTATATGCAGTTACTCCGTAGCTCATTCCAAAAAAACCGAGAGTTTTTACATACTCATAAGAAGCCAGACATAAAAGCTGTAAAAGCCAACCGTTTTTTTTGCAAACTAAAGAGGTCCACTTTAGTATTACAAAAAGAAAAGCACAAATTACTGCATACGAGATTAAAACAATAATAAGACCAAGCGGATGAAAACTTTGCAGCCAGTAGCCATAAAGAGCATAGGACAATATTCCATACAAAGCACCAAAAATCCAGGCATAATGCAAAGGTGACTTTTTTATAAGAAATAAAACAGGTAGATAATGTATAAAAGCTAAAAATCCAAGCCCATTTTCAAAAATCAGATTTGGATGTGAAAGCCAGAAAAAAACAGAGGAAATTATAACGTGAAAAAAACATATAATAAAATCTTTTAAGGAAAAATTTTTATTTTTCATTTTTGATTTTAAGATTCCAAAGCTTATCTTTTAAGATTTGACCTGCTCGGAATGCTGCAACATAATGAGGCTCAACACTAAGAATCTCGCCTGTTTTGGGATTACGTGCAACAGATCTCCCCTTGCGAAGTCGTGGTTCAAAAGTTCCAAAACCTCGAAGTTCGATTGTATTCCCATTTTCAAGGGCAGTTCTTGTTTGAAGCAGAAAACCGTCAACAACTTCTTGAATCACCTGCTTTTCCAGATTAGTAGCTTTGTAAATTGCGTCAACTAAGTCGCTTTTAGTAATTTTTGAAACTGACATTCTTAATTCTCCATATACTTTTTATTTCTAAATTTATTATAACATAAAAAAAACCAGTTGAAAAATAAATTCAACTGGTTTTTCCAAATTTGCTAGAAATCAAAAATGTTATTTTGCTGCAAATGTAGCATTATAAAGATTCATCATTCTTGACTTTTTGCGAGACACAGCATTTCTCTTCAAAACACCCTTGCTGCGAGCGCTGTCGAGTTCCTTCTGAAGCTGCTTGTATTTTTCTTCAGCAAGTTTCTGATCTTTAGCCTGAACTCGACAGCGCTCGCAGCAAGGGTGTTTTGAAGAGAAATGCTGTGTCTCGCAAAA
>JAILQA010000117.1 GCA_024699205.1 Treponema sp.
AGAGCGTAAAAGATACCAGTGAACTTGTTGCTCAGATTTCTTCTAATATTACAACTTTGAATCAGATGATTGATTCACAGGTTGCCGCAATTACTCATGCCAGTGCTGGAATTGAAGAAATGATTGGAAATATTCAGTCAATTACTAATTCTGTAGATAAGATGGCTGGTGAATTTAATGAGCTTAATGCAGCAACAGAAGAAGGAATTGAGAAAAACCGTGTTGTAAATGAACTTCTTGATTCGGTTCTTGCTCAGAGTAAATCTCTACAGGATACAAACATGGTTATTGCAAATATTTCTTCTCAGACAAACTTGCTTTCTATGAATGCTATGATTGAGTCTGCTCATGCCGGTGAAGCAGGTAAGGGATTTGCAGTTGTTGCTGAAGAAATCCGTAAGCTTGCTGATACTTCTGCGGCTCAGTCAAAGAGTATTGGTGAAAATCTTAAGCTTGTTTCTGAAAATATCAAGAAGGTTGTTGAAAGTGCTAATATAAGTAAGGCAAGCTTTGAAGTTGTATCAGATAAAACGGGAAACACTTCTGAACTGGTTTATTCAATCAAGAAAGCTACAGAAGAGCAGAGTGAAGGCTCAAAGAACCTGCTTGAAACCCTTTCAAAGATGAACAATATTTCTACAAGTGTTCAGCGTTCAAGTAAGAAAATTGGAGAAAGGGCTCAGACTGTTTTGAACGCAATTGAGAGCCTTAAGACTTCTTCAATGAATATGTCTCAGAACTTTAACAGAATTGTATCTACAACAGAAGTTACGCAGCAGACAACTCAAAGTCTGAGCCAGCTTACTGAAGATATGACTCGCGCTGTAGATAATATCTCTGAACGAATAGAAGAGTTTAAGGTGTAAATATAAACCATACAGCTTGTTAGGTTTTTCTAGTAACTTTTTTGACATCTGTCAACTTTTTCTTGCCTACTCTCCAGTTATATGTTAAAATAATATATTCACTTAGTAACGTGTTTTACGAAGGTGGACTCTGGAGAGTCTCTGCAATGGTGCAGGGCGCCGAAGGGTTAAGGCTATTCGAGCCGATATCTCAGGCATAAAGGACAGAGCATTAAAATAAATGTTCTAACCAACTCTGGAGAGTCGTGCAGTTTTCTGCTGACTCTTCTTTTTTTTAACAAGGACATAAAATATGTTCAGCTCAATTGTTAAAAAAATTGATGATTTTGTCTGGGGTATCCCGACAATGATTCTCATTCTTGCAACTGGATTAATTCTTACTATCCGTGCAAGAGGTATTCAGTTTTCAAAATTGGGAAGAGCCTTTAAAGGTATCTTCAAGAAAAACGAGGGAGAAGGTGAACTTTCTGGATTTGCTGCACTTTGTACTGCACTTTCTGCTACAATCGGTACAGGAAATATTGTTGGTGTAGGTACAGCTATTGCTGCCGGTGGACCTGGTGCTCTTTTCTGGATGTGGATTGCAGCTATTCTTGGTACAGCAACAAAATATGCAGAATGTATGCTTGCAATTAAGTATCGTGATATAAAAGAAGACGGCCATATTCTTGGTGGACCTTTCTATACAATTGAAAAAGGAATGGGACCAAAATGGAAGTGGCTTGCTATCTTGTTCTCTGTTTTTGGTGTTCTTGCAGGTTTACTTGGTATTGGTACAATGACTCAGATTAACGGTATTACTTCTGCAGTCAATATGGCATTCAGTAATACAAGCACAGCTTTTACAATTGGAGAAAACTCATATTCATGGGCAACAGTTATTGGTGGTGCTGTTGTAACTATTTGCGCAGCTCTTGTAATAATTGGTGGTCTTAAACGTATTTCTAAAGTTGCAGAAAAAGTTGTTCCTGCAATGGCTATAGTTTATGTTTTCCTTGGACTTTCTGTAATCATCATGAATGCAACTAAAGTTCCAGCTGCATTTGTACTTATCTTTAAGTCAGCTTTCGGATGGAAGGCAATGGCTGGTGGTGCTGCCGGTTGGGTAATGAAGCAGGTTCTTGATTCAATGAAAAAAGGTATTGCTCGTGGTATTTTCTCTAACGAGGCTGGTCTTGGTTCTGCTCCAATTGCTGCTGCTCCAGTTCAGACAGATGAACCTGTAGAACAGGGACTTGTAAACATGACTGGTACTGTAATCGATACACTTATCGTTTGTACAATGACTGGTCTTGCAATTGTTCTTGCTATGACAAATCCTGAGTTCTTTGCTCAGTATGAAGCTGCAGGCTGGAAGGGTGTTGAACTTACTGCTGCTGCTCTTTCATGGGATCTTGGTGGAGACGGAGTTTCTATTCAGTTCCTTCTTATGCTTTGTCTTGCTTTCTTTGCCTTTACAACAATCCTTGGTTGGGATTACTACTCAGAAAAATGTCTTGAATATATTTCAAACGGAAAAATGAAGTTTGTAATGATTTATCGTATTCTTTACATCGTTGCAATTGCAATTGGACCTTACTTTACAGTTACAACAGTATTTGACATTGCCGATATCTTCAATGGTTTGATGGCAATTCCTAACTGTATTTCTCTGATTGTTCTTTCTGGTGTAGTTGCTAAAGAAACAAAGACTTATTTTGAAAAATATCCAACATTGCAATAGTTTTTGGTAATTTTCTTATAAACGAAGGGACCTGTAGTGTGAAGTAAACTTCATTCTGCAGGTTCTTTTTTTTTACCTCTTTTTCTCTCTTGTATATTTTAGTATAATGCTTTTTATGTTTAAGAATTATTTATGGATTTTCTTTATTTCGATGGTGCCGCTGATTGAGCTTAGAGGAGCGATTCCTGTTTCTCAGGCTTTGCAGATGCCGATTGTACCCTCTTATATTGTTTGTATTATTGGGAATATGCTTCCTGTGCCAATTATTTATTTGTTTGCGCGAAAGTTTTTGGAATGGGGCCAGGATAAAAAGGTTATTGGCGGAATCTGCCGTTTCTTTTTGACTAAGGGAACTGCTGCAGGTGAAAAAATGCAGGCCAAAGCAGGCAGAGGAATCTTTATTGCTCTTTTGCTTTTTGTCGGTATTCCTCTTCCTGGAACTGGTGCCTGGACAGGAACTCTTGCCGCAAGTTTGCTTGATATGAGATTTATAGATACTGTTATTGCCGTTATGCTGGGAGTACTTCTTGCCGGTTTGATTATGATGGCTGCTTCTCTTGGTTTATTCTCTGCGCTTTTTGCCTTGTTCCAGCAGGGGGCATAAATGTATATTCTGGTATTAAAACAGCTTTCTATAATGGCCTTGATTGTCATTGGCGGTTTTATTTTTGCAAAGTCTTTTAAAATAGGGGAGACTGAGCAAAAGTTTTTGAGTAAGCTGCTCCTTTATTTTATTAATCCCTGCCTGGTAATCAGTTCCTTTAATCTTGAATTTAATTCTCTTAAACTCAGACAGTTTGGTTTTGTCGCTTTGATTTCTCTTTTGATTCATTGCGTTATGATTTTAGTTGCTTTTACAACAATTGGAAGAGGAAAAAATAAAGGCGGTACTTTTGTAAGTATTGAAAGGGTTGCTACAGTTTTTACCAATTGCGGTTTTGTTGGTATTCCACTTATCCGCGGAGTTTTTGGCGATGCAGGTGTTTTTTATCTGATGGGCTATCTGGTTATTTTTAATATTCTTTTATGGACTTATGGTTATTATCAGATGTGCGGAAGTATAAACCTTAAAAAGATAATTACGAATCCTAATATAATTGCAGTTGTAGTGGGAATTGTTATTTTTTGTATGCCTTTTACACTGCCATATTTTATTATTAAACCAATTTCTATGATTGGAGACTTAAATACAGCAACTTCTATGATATTACTTGGAATTCTTTTTGCTGATTTTAAAATTCCTAAAGCAGAAGGTAATAAGTCCTGGCTTCTTCATCTTACAAAGGTTACTCTTTTAAGGCTTGTTCTTTGTGTCGCGGTAAATCTTCTTGTTTTATTCGGCGTTTATATGCTTTGCAAAAATATGGCAGATATAAGAATGATGCTTTTTGTTATTTTAATCTGTTCTGCCTGTCCGTCTGCAACGAGTGTACCAAGCTTGTCAGTTTTGTTTAATAAAAATGTTTCCTATGCAAGTCTGGTTGTATCGGTTTCAAGTCTGTTCTGCATATTCACAGTTCCGACCTTTGTGGCTTTAGCGGAATTGATAATGTAAAGTTTTATATCGTGACTACACCTTTTCTTCTTTCAAACTTTCGATGACTTTGTTAATTGAATTAATAAAGTCAGAAAGTTTTTCCAGATCTTTATGAAGGGCAAGCTTGTAGAAAATTTGTGTACCGATTTTTTCTGGAGCAATCATCCCCATGTCTTTTAAAACTTTCAGATGGTGAGAAATGGCCGGGCGGCTGAGTTTTGAATTTTCTGCAAGGTCGGTAACGTTTATTCCTTTTTCTCCAGCTGCGGCAATTTCTATAATCAAATGCTGACGAAATTCATCTCCTAATGCAATAAAAAGAGGCAGACAGGAATGAAGGATTTCTCTTGTTC
>JAILQA010000123.1 GCA_024699205.1 Treponema sp.
CTTATATTCTAATTCCGCTTGCACCTGAATATCGCGATTCAGATGGAAAGTGTCGCGGAAATTGGAATGAAATTGAAACAAAAAAAGTTCATGACGTCGTGTGCGCCTTTATCAAAAAACACGCCAACAAAAATGGCGGCATCAGCAAAAAAGCAATTCTCGGAAATTCTAGCGGTGGTGCTATGTGTCTGCGTGTTAGTTACGACTTCCCTGATTTCTTTAATATTGTTATTCCAATGGGGGCACCGGAAATTCCTGGAACTGAGCTTTTTGATTTATATGATGAAAATGATGTTCACTTATTTTTCGCAATTGGAAAGCGTGATGAAGTAAATGACTTCAACAAAAACGTCGCCCCACTTATCCCCCGCATGAAGAAAATGAAACACTCTTTTATTTTCACTCCAGACTGGGTTTACAACGGCGACCACGGAATTGCTTCTATCAATTTTGGCTATGAAATGGGCCAGCACTGTATCATAAACGAAATGCACTGCAACCTCATGTTTGATGATGGAACTCCTATGGAAGCAAGTTTGCCCAATGGAGTTCTTGGATGGCTGGCAGAGGCAATTAAAGCATAAAGCCTAAAAAAAGCCACCCCACATAGTCTGCAAAGAACAGACCATGCAGGGAACCTAGTTATCTTACGCTATAAAGCAAATCTCCGTAGCTTGGGAATGGCCACAATTCTTTTGGGGTGATTACTTCGAGAGCATCGGCAGACGCACGGAGTTGGCCCATTGCGGCAAATACTTTTTCACGGTAGAACATTGCAACTTTATCAGAAGCGGCACCACTTGAAGTAAGGTCTTTTGCCTCTGAAACGGCTTTATCAAGTTCACTGGATTTTTTGTAGATATCAGCGGTAAGGGCAGAAACTTTGCCAAGCATTTCGCTTTCGTAAGAGGTATCACACTCACCACAAGCAGCTTTTTTCAGACCGATTGTAGAAGCGAGGCTTGTAGCATATTTACTTGCACATGGAAGAATATCTTTTCTTGCCATTTCAAGCATTGTTTCGGCTTCAATGTTGATAATTTTTGAATAATTTTCGTTGTGAATTTCAAAGCGGCTTTCAAGCTCAACCTTGCTGTATACTCCAAACTTTTCAAAAACTTTAACGTTCTTTTCATCCAGAATATGAGGTAATGCTTCTGGGGTAGATTTAAGATTGTAGAGTCCACGTTTTTCTGCTTCTTTAACCCAGGAATCATCATATCCGTTGCCGTTGAAGATAATTCGTTTGTGCTCTTTGATTGTCTTCAAAATCAATTCATGAAGATCGTTTTTGAAGTTGCTAGACTTTTCGAGCACATCGGCAAACTGGCTTAATTCTTCAGCAACAACTGTGTTTAAGAAAACGTTGGCACATGCGATAGATTCATTACTTCCAAGCATACGGAACTCAAACTTATTGCCGGTAAATGCAAATGGTGAAGTTCTGTTTCGGTCAGTTGTATCTTTACTGAACTCAGGAAGAACTGTAACCCCAATCTGCATTTTTTCTTTTTCATGCTTTCCGTATGGTACGCCTTTTTCAATGCTGTCCAAAATACCACTCAATTCATCTCCAAGGAACATTGAAATAATTGCTGGAGGCGCCTCGTTAGCTCCAAGTCTGTGGTCGTTACCGGCAGATGCAACAGAAATACGGAGCAAATCCTGATATTCATCAACGGCTTTGATAACTGCACAGAGGAAGAGGAGGAACTGTGCATTGCTTTCTGGTGTTGCACCTGGATCGAGAAGGTTTTTGCCAGTATTTGTTGATATAGACCAGTTATTATGTTTACCGCTTCCGTTTACACCTGCAAATGGTTTTTCATGAAGAAGACAAACCATTCCGTGTTTAGAAGCAATTTTGCGCATCATTTCCATTGTAAGCTGGTTGTGATCGCAGGCAATATTTGTTGTGCTGAAAATTGGAGCCAGTTCGTGCTGAGCTGGTGCAACTTCATTATGTTCAGTTTTTGCCAGGATTCCAAGCTTCCAGAGTTCACGATTTAAATCCTTCATAAACTCCTGAACACGTGGCTTAATCATACCAAAGTAATGATCTTCCAATTCCTGACCTTTTGGAGCTTTTGCACCATAAAGTGTACGTCCAGTGTAGATTAAGTCTTCACGCTTATCGTAAACTGATTTATCTACTAAGAAATATTCCTGTTCAGGGCCAACTGTTGTTTTAACAGATGTAACTGCCTCGTTGCCTTCAAATAATTTGAGTACGCGAACTGCCTGCTTGCTGATTGCCTGCATTGAACGAAGAAGCGGTGTCTTTTTATCCAAGGCTTCACCAGTGTAAGAACAGAAAGCTGTTGGAATACAAAGTGTACCATCTTTAATAAATGCATAAGATGTCGGATCCCAGGCTGTATAACCACGGGCTTCAAAGGTTGCGCGGATTCCACCACTTGGGAAGCTTGAAGCATCTGGTTCACCCTGTACAAGTTCTTTTCCGCTGAACTCCATAATAACTCTGCCACCATCAACTGGTTCAATAAAGCTATCGTGTTTTTCTGCAGTAATACCTGTTAAAGGCTGGAACCAGTGGGTATAATGAGTTGCTCCCTTCTCTACCGCCCAGTCCTTCATTGCATTAGCAACAACTGTAGCAACCGATGCATCCAGTTTTTCTCCACCCTGAATTGTTTTCATCAGCTGTTTATAAGTTTCTTTAGGCAAACGTGCCTTCATGACCGTTTCATTAAAAACGTTTTCACCAAAAATCTCACTAACCTGTTCCATAATTGTCTCCTTACAAAAAAACAGGCGCCACACTTTTCAAACCGTTGTACACCAGTTCGAAAAAAATGCAGCGCCTTTGCCGTCTCTTTCACGAGCTCACAAGCCCATAAACAAAAGAGGTCGCAGAACTATCCATTCCGCGACCTCTTTGCCGTTGTTATTTCCGTTATATCGCAAAGAAAAAACCTTGTCAAGACTATTCAAAAAGTATTGTAATTTTTTTTCCTACGCAAAACTGTGAACGAGCCTGGTAGCGATTATAATTATAATAAAAATGCAACGGGCTCGTATTTTCTGTATCCTTGCACAGTTTTGCTCCGCAAAACTGTGAACGAGCCTGGCAGCGATTATAATTATAATAAAAATGCAACGGGCTCGTATTTTCTGTACCCATGCGCAGTTTTGCTCCGCAAAACTGTGGACGAGCCTGGTAGCGATTATAATTATAATAAAAATGCTTTGGGCTCGTATTGACACCATAAATCTAAACTTATACAATGAAAATGAACAAAGGCGTTCATTCATTTTGATGGCATAATTGTCGTCACATTGGATGAGCGCCTTTTTTTATTTGGAGAAAAAAATGGCAAAGTTTATTTTTGTAACAGGCGGAGTAGTCAGCGGACTCGGAAAAGGAATTACAGCGGCAAGTTTAGGCAGACTTTTAAAATGCCGCGGATTAAAAGTTTCATCACAAAAGCTCGACCCATATATGAACGTAGACCCGGGAACGATGAGTCCCTATCAGCACGGTGAAGTTTTTGTAACAGACGACGGAACCGAAACAGATTTGGACCTTGGACATTACGAACGTTTTATCGATGAAAATCTTAGCCGCTATTCTAACCTTACCAGTGGACGCGTTTATTGGAATGTTCTTACCAAGGAACGAAACGGGGAATATCTTGGCGAAACAGTTCAGATTATTCCTCATGTAACAAACGAGATTAAAGATTATATTTTAAAAAATGCTGAACACGCAGAAGCTGATATAAGTATTATTGAAATTGGCGGTACAACTGGTGATATTGAAAGTCAACCTTTCCTTGAAGCAATCCGTCAGCTGGCACTGGAAATTGGAAGAAGAAACTGTCTTTTTATCCATGTGTGTCTTGTTCCATATATCGGCGGTTCTGATGAGTTCAAATCAAAACCTACTCAACATTCTGTCCGCGAATTGCAGGGCCTGGGAATTCATCCAGATATTATTGTAACACGAAGCAGCAATAAAATTCCTGAGGATGTACGTCACAAGATTTCTCTTTTTTGTAATGTAAGCCCTGATTGCGTAATTTCAAACACTACACTTCCAAATCTTTATGAAGTTCCTTTAATGCTTCACGAGCAGAAAATGGATGAAGTTGTTTGTCGTGAACTTGGTATTCAGAATACAAATTGTAATTTAAGCGACTGGCAAAATCTTGTTGAAAAAATCTATCAGAGAGAAGGTGAAGTTCAGATTGCACTTGTAGGAAAATATGTAAAGTTACATGATTCATATATTTCAATTGTTGAATCCCTTAATCACGCAAGCTTCCTGGCAGGAAAAAATATAAAAATTAAGTGGGTTGACAGCGACACCGTAACTGATCAGACAGCCGATGAAATTTTCAAGGATTGTGCAGGTATAATTCTGCCGGGCGGATTTGGAATACGCGGAACTGAAGGCATGATTCGAAGCTGTCAGTGGGCACGTGAAAATCACAAGCCATATTTTGGAATCTGTCTTGGTATGCAGATTTTAGTGATTGAATATGCAAGAAATGTTCTTGGATTAAAAGATGCAAATAGCCGCGAATTCAAAGAAGACGGTTTGAACTGCGTAATTGATTTGATGGAAGGACAGAAAAATGTTAAAAAAGGTGGCACCATGAGATTAGGTTCTTACCCTTGCAAAGTTACTCCAGATACAATTCTTGAAAAAGCCTATTCCCAGGCAGCAGGGGGAGCAACTGCATCTTTGATTCAAGAACGTCACCGCCACCGCTATGAATTCAATAATGACTACCGCGAGCA
>JAILQA010000160.1 GCA_024699205.1 Treponema sp.
ATGCCGGAAAAAAAAACATTCGAAGTTATAAAAAAAGATACTCAGGCTGATTTTTTAAAAAGGATTGAAAACCTGACAAAGGAAATAAAGTTCGGCTCAACATGAATTGTTATTGAGCCGAACTTTATTTCCTTTGTCAGGTTTTCAATCCTTTTTAAAAAATCAGCCTGAGTATCTTTTTTTATAACTTCGAATGTTTTTTTTTCCGGCATTTTGCCCTCCTTTTTTTTATTTTCAGCCCATTCTGCAATCAGGCAGAAGGTCTTATTAATAAAAAAAATGATGAAGTTTTAATTACCTAGTTTCTCGATAGGTTTACTATATTGACTGCAATATACTCTTGTGAATAAAAAAGGTCAATAGCATTTCAGAAAAAAAATGCAAAAAAAATGCAAAAAAAAGTTTTGCCGTATTGACGAAAGAAAAAAATAATAATATATTGCGCTTACCTACCTTTTCGATAGGTATATCGGGTTTATTTTATCAATATTTTTTCATTGATTAAAGATAAATCAGGGAATTACTAAGGGTGCATATATGGGATTTAATACAGATGCCTTGCACAAAGGTCTTGTAAAAGATGAAAGCTTTGGGGCAACAATTACTCCAGTTTATCAGGTAAGTGCATTTTCATATAAAGATATGGAAACTTTGGAAAGGGTTTTTGACGGAAAATCCGCAGGTTTTGCCTATTCAAGAATCGGAAATCCTACAGTTTCAAGCTTTGAACACAGAATTAATGCCCTTGAGCACGGAAACGGAGCTGTGGCAACAAGTTCCGGCATGGCAGCCATTACCCAATCACTTTTAAATTTTCTTTCTTCTGGAGATTCAATCATTGCGGGAGCCGGTTTATACGGTGGAACAATCCAGCTTTTCAGCCTTCTGAAAAACCTTGGAATAAAAATAATTTATGCTGCCGACCTTTCTCCAACTGGTCTGGAAAAACTTTACAGCCCTGATGTAAAAGCTGTTTTTGCAGAAACAATCTCAAACCCCAGCCTGGAAATAATCGACATAAAGGAAATTGCAGATTGGGCTCATTCCAAGCAAATTCCTCTTTTGATTGACAATACAACTGCCACTCCATTTTTAGTAAATCCTATTGATTATGGCTGTGACATCGTAATCCATTCATCCTCAAAATACATAAACGGTTCTTCAAACAGCATTTCAGGCGTAATAATAGATTCGGGCAGATTTAAATGGAATTTTGAAAAATATCCTGCCTTCAAGGAATTTAAAATTTACGGTCAGTTTGCCTATCTTGTGCGCCTGAGAAAAGACTGTAATGCAAGTCTGGGCGGCTGTCTTTCTCCGATGAATGCATATTTAAATTTAATCGGCCTTGAAACCCTGGGTGTCAGAATAGAAAGAATCTGCAACAATGCCCGAGTCCTTGCGGAAGAACTAAGCAAAATAGATGGAATTACAGTAAACTACCCTCTTTTGCCGGGCAACAAAAATGCAGAACTTGCAAAAAAACAGCTTAAAGGCTTTGGCGGTGGAATTTTTACAATCCGCACCGGTTCAAAAGAAAAAGCATTCAAAATCATAAATTCATTGAAAACTGCCATCATTGCATCAAACATAGGTGATGTCAGAACTCTCGTAATTTATCCTGCAAGCACGCTATACATTCACAACACAAAAGAAGAAATGCATGCCGCAGGAGTTTACGAAGATACAATAAGAATTTCGGTTGGAATTGAAGACGTAGAAGACTTAATTGCTGATTTTGAGTCAGCTATAAAAGGTTTATAAAAAAAGGAGCATTAAACATGGCAGAAATTGATTATGGAGCATTGAAAAAAGGCGGATTTATGCGCCAGAAGCAGAAAGGCAAATTTTCTTTAAGACTTGGAGTTGTAGGCGGTCATTTGGATTCCAAGGCGCTGGCAACAGTTGCAAAAGTAGCCGAAGAATATGGTCACGGTTATGTTCACATGACAAGCCGCCAGGGAGTTGAAATTCCTTTTATAGATTTTGACCAGATTGAAGAAGTTAAGGCAAAGCTTTTGGAAGGAGGAGTTCGTCCCGGAGTATGCGGTCCCCGTGTACGTACAGTTACAGCCTGTCAGGGAAGCGAAATCTGTCCGTCAGGATGTATCGATTCATACTCAATTGCTCAGGAACTTGATAAAAGATATTTTGGACGGGAGCTTCCACATAAATTTAAATTTGGCGTAACAGGCTGTATGAATAACTGTCTGAAAGCAGAAGAAAATGATGTCGGAATAAAAGGTGGCTACATCATCGAATTAAAAGAGGATGAATGCATCAAGTGCGGCGTATGTGAAAAAGCCTGCCGCGAAAATGCAATCCTTTTTGATTCAGAAAAAGGCGTTACTTTACTTAAAGATAAATGCAATAACTGTGGCCGCTGTGTAAAATCCTGCCCGACAAGTGCATGGAAAGGAGAAGCCGGCTATATCGTCAGCTTTGGCGGAATTTTCGGAAACAGGATCCAGAAAGGGGAAACCGTCGTTCCAATCATAAAAGACAAAGAAACCTTATTCCGCGTAACCGATGCTGCCATCAACTGGTTTGAAAAAAACGCAAAACCAAGTGAGCGCTTCCGTTTTACCCTTGACCGCGTAGGTGAAGAAAGCTTCAGGGCAGAAATAAAAGCCGCTTACGAAAACAAATCATAATCACAAAAAGGAGATTTTTATGGCAGATATAAAATACGATGAATTCTGTGACATTACAGACAAGGTTTGTCCCCTCACCTTTGTAAAAGCAAAAGTTGCCCTTGATGAGCTTGAAAAGGGTCAGATTCTTGCAGTAAAGATGAATGATGGCGAACCGGTGCAGAATGTTCCCCGCAGCATGAAAGAAGACGGTCAGATGGTTCTCAAACTGGAAAAGAATGATGACGGAACCTACACAATGTATGTCAGAAAGGATTCAGAATAATCAAAAGGTGAAAAAATGGCAGAAAGAATAAGCAAAACAAATTTTGAAGAAAAAATTGCCGGTGGGAAGGTTCTGGTTGATTTTTATTCAGACTCCTGTGTGCCATGCAAGCGTCAAAATCCGGTTCTGAGCAATCTGGAAGAAAAATATGGCGAAAAAATCAGTATTTTCAAAGTAAATTCCAATTTTGATTCGGAGCTTGCAGAAAAATATTCAGTCATGGCAGCACCAACCCTCATTCTTTTTGAAAATGGAAAAGAAAAAGACCGGAAAACAGGCTTCCAGCCTCTCGAAGTTCTGGAAGAATGGATAAATAATTAAAAAAATCGAAAACAAATAAAATTGCAGGAGAAAAAAATGACAATAACAGTTTCAGGAAACAAAAAAGAAGTAAAGGATGGACTTACACTCCCCGAATTAATTG
>JAILQA010000228.1 GCA_024699205.1 Treponema sp.
AAATAGCAGCAGGTAATTCCTACTGCCATTTCCATTTCTTCAAAAATAATTTTTGAAGATAATATTCAGGATGGTTGTATCATTTAATGATATTAATCCTTGCTATTATTTGAGGTATCAAGGAGGTCGCTTATGGTAAACGAATTATCTGATGAACGTCGTAAAGCTCAAATTATGGTTTCTTATTCAATGGACAATATTACGAAGAAAACACAAAAGGTCTTACAGGAATATTTGCAGGAAAAGCATTTTGAAAGTCTTGCAAAGATAATTGCTTATCTGGAACTTGATTACACGAAAGCTGATGAGTTTTTGCAGATTTATGATTACGAAACCCGTGATAAAATCTTTGAACTTTCTAAGAAATTTCATAAAACTGATGAAGCTGTTGTGGATGAGGCTGACCATATTGTTGAAACTGCCGGAGTTTCCTGCGATGATGATTTTCAGATTATTAAAGAGAATCTTTACATAGGTGGAAGATATTTTGCGAAAGATGCTGTTCATAATTTTCGAACAACAACACCTGTTTTAAAACCAAAACTTGATAAATGTCTTTTTGAAATTAAAGACATTGTATACCTGCGTGATCGCGATATACAGAAAATTTTACGTGATATGGATCAACAACAAATTGCAACAATTCTCAAATACGAATCAAAAGAAGTCCAGAATAAAATTTTCCGCAACATGACCGAACGCGCCTCAAAAATGCTACAGGAGGACATCCAGATAATGGGAGGTATTTCTCAGAACAAATTAGATACCTGCCGGGCAAAAATGATCAATACCATTCTAAGACTAGAGGCTTCCGGTCATATAGAGATTTTCACAAAAGAAAAATTTGGGGAGTTGTAATCGTATATGGACTTTTATGATATAACAAACAACGCAATTGCTACCGGTGGAACACAGCCGATTGGTACAAAAAAAGTAAAAACTGATAACGCCAAGAAAGCAAAGTCTTCCGGTGCAGCGTTTGTATCAAAACTCAGAGAAGAAATAGAAACTGAAGTTCGTGCAGAATACGAAAGCCGTCTGGCCGAAATCTTATTGAATGGCCAAATGCCTTCTCCACCTCCAGTATTATCTCGCGAGGAATACATAGCCAAGCAACTTGAAATCATCAGGAAGCAATATAACCATATGCTTTGTCTTTGTGATACTTATCCAGAATTATCAGACTTGTTTACAGAAATGCCCATTGCCAGAAGACTATATGAACAGTGATTGATTTTGTATAATCGGAAACAGGATATGTTTAAGAAAAAGACTGTCGAAAAGAAAAACTCCTCACCCAAAAAGTCTACCAGAACTAAAACTCAGACTAAAGAAACCACAGACTACATAAAACAAAAACAAATCTCTTCCCCAGAATACCAGTACATTGCCAACGAAGATCACTACGAGAAAGTAATTGAGAAAATAAAAGACTGTAAAAAGACTCTCTGGATTGGTACAGCCGATATAAAGGACCTTTACTTTAAAAGACGGTCGTGGCTCAAAGCCTCTGCTGGAAGTTCTTTCTGACCTTGCAAAAAGTGGAGTCGCCATCCGTCTCATTCACGCCAAAGAACCTGGCCCCGCTTTCCGTGAAGACTTTGATAAATACCCTGCCCTAATCGAAGGCCTTGAAAGAGTTCTTTGTCCCCGTGTTCATTTTAAAATTATTATTTTTGATTTAAAAACAGCCTACGTTGGTTCTGCAAATCTCACCGGTGCCGGCCTCGGTATGAAAGGCGAAAATACCCTTAACTTCGAGGCCGGAGTTTTAAGCAGCAACCAAGATTTCGTAAAAAACGCAGCTACACAATTCGATGAAGTCTGGATGGGTGCCCACTGTAAAAGCTGCAAAAGAAAACAGTTCTGTAGCGATCCGATTGTATAAAAGATTAGTTTTAATTAAATCTCAATTTTTCAAAGATATCTTTTTTTTTGAAAAAGACTACAATTCGTAAATCAGAAGAATCATAAAACTATTTAAATAACAGAACAACTTTGTCATTTTTATGAAGAAAAAGATAATGTTCAAAAGCTATCGGCTTTGAATACTATAGGTAGATGTTATGGACGACTTATCAGAAGAAACAACTAAATATACAAAGAAAATTGGTAAACTTGAATTAATCATATAAATACAATAAGTCTTTAATTATTTAAAGCTATTTTTCTTGTAATTTTAAAAGCATGTAAAAAAAGCTTCCAAACTCTCTCCGATTTTTCAGGTTGGAAGCTTATTGCTAACGAAGATATCTTTATGTTATGTCACGCTTTCCATTCGTTTTTCAAACTTATGCCTTTCCACCATCTGTTACCATTGCTTGGAAACTGAACATGATTTTTTTCTTTCATTTTTGATGTAAATTTTCTTTGAGGCAAAGCTGTTTCATTGTTCTTTTCGCACCATTTCTTATAAGCGTCAAAAAGTTCTGCATTCAAAACTCGTTCTTTGAAAGTAGTATCAATATTTAAGCATTCGCATATAAAGTTCTGAACAACATCCATATCAAATCTGTACTCGGCATTGGCTTCACGGACCGCATCTGGTTCCTTTAAGCCTTCTTTTTCCCACATACGATAACCTTCCAAAAGCCAGTTTAAGATTCCAGCGTTTTCTTCCAGCAGTTTTTCCTGAAGATGTTTGTCTCTTTTTTCTTCCGGAATAGAAACTGTAAAAGGAATCAGTTTTATTCTTCGCCAGATGCCATTATCGCCGCCAGAGATTTTGGGCTTGTGGTTTGTTGCCATAAAAATCTTAAAAGTTGGTGTAAAATCAAAATATTCGCCGTACAAAAATCTTGCTGAAA
>JAILQA010000390.1 GCA_024699205.1 Treponema sp.
ACCGTATTTTCAATTTTAGTGTTTTCTGAATACCACAAGCCTGAGCGTGACATTTCCTTAAAGGTTGAATTATTGACACTGGCATTATTTGTATTCCATAAAGGATACTTCCACTCGAAAGAAGCCTTGTTTACGTTTATATTTTTAGCATGTTTTAATGGAGATTCCCCATCGCAAAACACAACGTCATCATAATGAACGTCTTTTGAAAAATACTCTGCTCTCTCTCCCGAAAAAGATTGCTGTGTATTAAGTTTCATATATCTATAATATAATAAAATTGTGCACAATCATTGTACAAAATCACTTAAAATTCCTAAAAAATAACGAAAAATTATAGAAAACAATAAATAATAATCCCCTTGCAAATCGCGCAAAAATATATTTTAATTTAAATCGATTATTACAATCACCACACTGTATACGAGGATAAAAACTTTGAAATATATACAAGAGCAAATGCCGCCAGCCGGTTCAACCGTAGTAGTAGGAATGTCAGGTGGAGTTGATTCTACCCTAACCGCTCTTTTACTTAAACAGAAGGGCTGTAAGGTAATCGGCGCAACTATGTCTCTCTGGGACGGTCACATAAAAGAACTGGAAGGCGAAAAAGTTTTTTTTGATGCCTGTTATGGTCCAAAAGAAGATGTCGATATTGCTGAATGTAAAAGATTTTGCGCAGAAAACGACATAGAATATCATGTGATTGATTTGAGCAAAACCTTCAACGAAACAGTACTTGATTATTTTAAAAGAGAATATCGTGCTGGAAGAACTCCAAATCCCTGCATCCGCTGCAATCGCTTCATAAAATTTGGCGCTCTTTTGGAAGGCATTAAAAAAATCGATATTGATTTTGATTATTTCTGTACCGGTCATTACGCCATGGTAGTTCGCCCTGAGGAAGGATTATGGGGAAGCGATAAAAAACCTTGCATGATTGCCTGTGCCAGCGACGAAACCAAAGATCAAACTTACTTTTTATACCGTCTCCCATCCGAAATCCTTGAAAAGGTTCGTTTTCCTCTGGCAAATGTACGAAAATCAGAGGTTTTTGAAATTGCAAAAAAAGCTGGATTGGAGGCTGCAACCCGCAAAGAAAGTCAGGATTTTATAGATTCAAGATATTTTGACCAGCTTTTCGACGACAAACCTTCCATTTCAGGTGATTTTATCGACATCAATGGAAAAGTTCTGGGTAAACACAAGGGAATTGAGCATTATACTGTAGGTCAGCGCCGAGGTCTTGGAGTTGCTGGTCCTGTTCCATATTATGTAAAGGAAATTAAGGCAGAAACAAATCAGATTGTACTTGCTGAAAAATCAGAACTCAATTCAACCTCTTTGATTGCAGATGATTTTGTATGGCCTAGTGACCTTGAACCAAACGAGATTTTTGAAGCTATGGTGAAAATCCGTCTGAGAAGCAAATCTGCAATTGCAACTATAGAAAAATATACCCCTGATGCAGATGATAATCACAATTACAAGGGACAACCTTGGAAAATCACCTTTAATCAGGGGCAGTTTGCAATTACTCCGGGTCAGTCCGCCGTCTTATACAAAGATAATGTAATTATTGGCGGCGGCGTTATAGTACGTTAAATACTAGCCAGAGCCTGCTTTAAGTCAGCAATAATATCATTGACATTCTCAATTCCAACAGAAAGGCGGATTAAATCTGCCCCTACTCCACAGTTTTCAAGCTCTTTGTCGGTAAGCTGTCTGTGGGTAGAACTTGCCGGATGAAGAACGCAGGTGTGAGCATCTGCAACATGAGTAGCAATAATTGCAACCTTAAGATGCTTCATAAACTCTTCTGCAGCCTTTCGTCCACCCTTTACACCAAAAGAAACTACACCACAAGTTCCGTTTGGCATGTATTTTTTTGCCAGATCATAATATTTGTTGCTTTCAAGGCCAGGATAATTAACCCAGGTAACATTTGGATTTGCTTCAAGGAACTTGGCAACCTTAAGAGCGTTTTCACAATGACGCGGAACCCTTACTGCCAGAGATTCAATTCCAAGGTTCAAAAGATAAGCATTCATCGGAGCCTGAATTGAACCAAAATCACGCATAAGCTGAGCTGTACATTTTGTAATAAAAGCTCCTTCCTTACCAAACTTTTCTGCATAAGTAATTCCATGATAAGATTCATCAGGAGTACATAGACCAGGGAACTTTTCCTTATGAGCCATCCAGTCAAACTTGCCGCTGTCAATAATTGCACCGCCAACAGTAGCGTCATGACCATCCAGATATTTTGTAGTTGAATGAGTTACAATATCGCAGCCCCATTCAAAAGGACGGCAGTTTATAGGAGTTGCAAAAGTATTATCAACAATAAGAGGAACTCCGTGAGCATGGGCAGCCTTAGCAAAGCGTTCAATATCAAAAACTGTCAAAGCAGGATTTGCAATTGTTTCTCCAAAAACAGCCTTAGTATTAGGTTTAAAAGCTGCTTCCAGTTCTTCATCAGAGCATTCAGGATCAACAAAAGTAAAATCAATTCCCATTTTGCGCATGGTTACATTAAAAAGATTAAAGGTTCCGCCGTAAATTGAAGCTGAAGAAATAACATGGTCTCCGGCATTTGCAATATTAAAAACAGAATAAAAGTTTGCAGCCTGACCAGAAGAAGTCAACATTCCGGCTGTACCACCTTCAAGTGCAGTAAGCTTTGCAGCAACATAATCGTTTGTAGGATTCTGAAGTCGTGTGTAAAAATATCCGCTTGCTTCCAAATCAAACAGTTTACCCATATCTTCGCTGGTGTCGTATTTAAAAGTTGTACTCTGAATAATTGGAATCATCCTTGATTCACCATTTTTTGGAGTATAACCAGCCTGAATACATTTTGTCTCTTGTTCCATTGTTAATACCTCATATAAATTATTAATATAATTTGCTATAGAAAAATATTATGAGTTTATGAGATTTATTGCAAGATATAGTTATATACAAAAAACTTATAGCAAGTTATAGAAAAAAACTATAGTTATTTAACTTCAACCTCATAAGACCATCTGCAGGAATCAGAAAAATCAGAATTACGGGCAGCAACCTTAATTACAATCCTGCTTTCCGGTAAAAAGCCTGAATAAATATATTCTGTTTTTGGAGCAGCAACTGTGTTTAGCACATTAAGCCTAGGTGCATGAAAATACAATTCATCACTTTTAAGATTTACATCATAATAGACCGCAGCCTCTACCCCATCCCAGGAAATTGATATGGCAGTTTTATCTTGATTAAAGCTTGCTTTTACATTGCCTGGTCTGGCTAATTCGCCGCTTGGAGGAATATCTTTCAGGGTTTTAAAACTTATTGTAGCATAATCACTCATAACATATTGGTTATTCCCTTTTTCAAACATTGCTGCAATTTGAACCTTATATTCCCTTTCATATAAAAGATTGTCTATTGTAAAGCTGTTAGTCCCGGCTTCTGCATTAATAATATCGCTTTTCCAATAATTTCCATCGTTATCTGTCCTCCACATTATTTCATATTTGCTGGCTTTATTTACTGGATTCCAGGAAAGTACCGCACTGTCAGCAGTTATTGAAGAAACTCTCAGATTTTTTGGAGCTTCCCGATTTATTCCCCAAAGAATGTTGCTGCAAGCCGCAAAAAAGACAGAAAGAGCAGTCAAAAGAATAAGAAGACAAAATCGACCAATTATATTTTTTCTAAAAGCCATAATCCCTACTCCACGCAAATTGAAAAATTACGGCTATAGTATTTTACTATCCGTAATAAATAAGTAGCATCTGACGAAAAGCCATCTATATCAGCCCTAATATTGCGTTTTACAGCATAATCATAAATCTGGTCGTCTGATACAGTTAACAAAGTAAGATTTTCAGCCGAAGCCTGTCCTTCCGCAGGTATAAACAAAGGCAGCCCGGATGCAATAAGGCTTCCATCTTCCAGAAAGATTGACAGGGAAGTTTCCTGATTATAATCCTCGCAATAAAATGACAGAAAACCTTCCTGCGCCTTGCATTTAAACCACAAAGAATCTGCATCCGAACAGAAGTATTCTCTTATTCCATTTTCAAGCATAATGGCTTTATCTTTGCTTAGATTTTCTAAAGCAGGAACACAGCCGCTTACTTTAGCTGAAAACAAACTGGATTTGTCACCGCTAAAAGCCTTTACCATAAAGGTATATGATTGTTCATTTGGAAGATAGTTTTTTATAAAAGAAGTTTCAGAGGTTTCTGTAATCTTGATGAATTTTTCATTAAAATTGCTCCAGATGCTGCTTGTATAATAAAGCTCATAAGAGTCTGCATTTTCAACCGCATCCCAGGTGACTGTAAGGGCATTTCGTTTATTTCTGTATGCCAGAACCTTAAGGTTTTTAGGATAGTCCAAAGTTACCCTTGAATCCTCAGCGGTCGTGATTGATTTTTCTTCTGATTTTTTTGAATAAGTTTTACTGTTAAAAAGCGAAAATCTTTCGACACTTGCTGTAACAACATAAGTATACTCTGTTCCACTTTCGCAAGTATTATCTGTTATACAAAGAGGCATATCTGCTTTCCACTCAAAAAATCTTGTATCAAGTACATCATCACGAATCATACTTCTTTCAATAAAATAATTAACACGCTCTTCTATAGCTTCATCTGAAGGCGTCCAGCTGATTATTACGCTTGTCTGGGGCGAATCTTCAGAAAGAGTAAGCGTTACAATAGGCTGTGTAAGAGCAGGTTCTGTGTCTGTTTTGCAGGAAAGCACTAAAAGAGCTTGTGTTAAGATTAAAAAGAAGGAAAAAACAAAAAATGAAAATCTCAAAACTTTTTTTTGTAACATTTTGTTATCATCTCCTTATTGAAAATTATAATAGCCTTTTTCATAAAAGCAATATCTATTTTCTTCATATTTTACAATAATCGCACTCACAGCCTTTTACGTCTACTTTGCAGGTAAAGAGACAGCCGTCAAGTTCGCCAGTCTGGTCGGTTGCTGCGGTGGTGATAAAAAGGGTGTCCAGCTTGTCGCCCATAAAGCAGCAGGAAGTTACGTTCTTTGCAGGCACATTTACTACTGCAAGAAGTGAACCGTCTTTTGTGCTACGCTCTTCTATGCGGCTGCCACCCCAGAAGGCTACCCAAAGATTATCCTGGGAATCGATGCACATTCCGTCTGTCATACCACGGCCTTCTTCCGGCTTGAACAAAACCTTGCGGTTGGAGATTTGGCCACTTTCCAAATCATAATCATATTCAAAAACCGCATACTTCAGGGTATCTGAAAAATAAAACTTTTTGCG
>JAILQA010000401.1 GCA_024699205.1 Treponema sp.
AAACAACAACAGGAGCAACCTGATAACCTTTTTTCCACTGGAAATGAAAATCCTTCAAGGTACCATTCAAAATTGATGTACACATTGCAGCAAAATCAAAATCCATTAAAGGTAATACGGCCTGAGTTTCAGGGTCACCAAGACGAACATTATATTCAAGAAGCTTTGGACCAGTTTTTGTAAGCATTACACCAAAGAAAATAAATCCCCGGTAATCAAAGCGTTCTTTAATAAGACCGTTCAAAGTTGGCTGAAGAATATCCTTATCAAATTGTTCCATTGTTTTTTCTGTTACATCATCCAAAGGACAAACAGCACCCATTCCACCAGTGTTTGGACCTTTTGCACCGTCCATGAGACGTTTGTGGTCACGAGCAGGAAGGAATGGAATAATTGAAGCACTGCCAACAACAGAATATTCAGGAGTTACAGAAACAGCAGCCAGAACAGAAATCTCTACACCTTCAAGATATTCTTCGATTACAATCTTTTTACCGGCATCTCCAACACGACCTTCTTCCATTAAGTCAGTAATTGCATCCAGCGCTTCTTTTTCTGTGGCAGCTACAACAACACCTTTACCAGCAGCAAGACCATCAGCCTTAATTACAATCGGTGCTCCCTGTTTTTTTACATATTCACAGGCAGCCTCTTTATTTACAAAAGTCTCACTTGCAGCACAAGCAACCCCATATTTTTTCATGAAGTTTTTAGACAAATCCTTACTTGCTTCAAGCTGAGCAGCGGCTTTTTTAGGACCAACACAAGGAATATCAGCCTTCCAGAACTCATCAGCTAAACCATCTGCCAAAGGATCTTCTGGACCAATCACAGCCATACGACAGTTTTCATGCTTTGCAATCTGAACATAAGCATTTTCATCATCTTTAATGTAATCGCACTTTTTAGGATCAATATTTACACATTTAGATTCATTTGCAGTGCCACCGTTTCCAGGAACTACAATGATTTTATCTACAAGAGAACTCTGAGCTAATTTCCAGCAAATGGTGTGCTCACGACCACCATTACCAACTACAATAATATTCATACTTTGATTTTACTGTAAAAGCGCAGAAGTTACAATGATAAGGAAATATATACATTTATATTAGAAGTCAGTATAGTTATAAAATCTTGAATCTTATTGAAAAAGACGGAAAAAATATATGAAGTTTACTTTTAAGCAATTTATAGTTCCAAATTTTTGGAAAAAGCTGGCTTTTATGTTACCGGCGGTAATTTTGATGGGGGTATTTGTTTCTATTCTTATCGAAGTTGATTGGGGAACTGACCCTGCAAGCTTTATGAATCTGAATATTGCTGCTGCTCTTCATTGGGGACTAGGCAACACTGCAGTTTTAATTTACGGAATAATGTTTATATTCACCTTTGTTTTTGGGCCAGACAGAATTGGTTTTGGAAGTCTTGCAAATATGATTTTAATCGGCTATGTAGTTGATATTTGTAAGTGGATTTGGGAAAAAACAGGCTTTCATGCCTTTATGATTTCCGTAGGTTTTGCCGGTAGACTTGGGATTTTTGTACTTGCCCTTTTATTATTTGTGATTGTTGCTGCAATTTATATGAACGCGCAAATGGGGCTTTCTCCTTATGATGCTACGCCAAACATTATCAGCAGCTGGATGCCAAAGGTTCCATTTTTTATTGTAAGAATTATTTTTGATTTGTCAGCGGTTTTGATTGGTGTGATTGTCGGTAAAGTTTCGTCGGCGGGATTACAAGGTTCGGTGGTCGGTTCAATAGCGATGTCTGTTCTTTTAGGACCAGTAATTACTCTAGTAGGAAAACCTCTGAAAAAACTACTGGAACCAAAAGAAAGGGCTGCCCAAGACGATTGAGCAACCCTTACCTTGTTCAATTCAAAATGAAACTATTTTGCAAGAACCTTAGCTAAATCTTCTGCTGTAAAGTGGAAGTATTCAGCAACCTTCTTAGCAGGACCAGATGTACCAAAGTTATCAAGACAGAAGCAGTTCTCTTTTGAAGTGAACTGCAGCCATTCCATAGAAATGCCGGCTTCTGTACAAACGATACGCTTTGTATTTCCGATAATCTTATCCTGTTCTGCTTTAGAAAGATTTTCAAACTTCTTCAAATCTGGAACAGAAACAACACGGATTGCTTTTCCACTTACGAGTTTTGCAGCATCCAGAGCCATATTTACTTCTGAACCGCTTGCAAGGATTGTAATGTCAGGATTTGCACTTCCTTCCTGTACAATGTAAGCACCCTTTTCTGCCATATTCTTTTTCCAGTTTTTATCTGCTTTTTCGTAAACAGCAAGTGCCTGTCGGGTAAATGCCATACAAACTGGATGATCTTTAGATGCATAAGCAATCTTCCATGCTTCCATAGATTCTTCTGGGTCACCAGGGCGGATAGCCTGAACACCAGGAATAGCACGCAAAGAAGTCATTGTTTCAATTGGCTGATGAGTTGGACCATCTTCACCAACATAAATTGAATCGTGTGTGAATACGTAAATTACAGGCTGCTTCATCAAAGAAACAACGCGCAAAGATGGGCGGAGATAATCTGCAAATACTAAGAATGTAGCACAGAATGGTCTCAAACCACCGTGAAGAGAAATACCTGCACAAACAGCAGACATTGCAAACTCGCGGATACCGTATTCAATTGTACGGCCAGCTCGGTTACTTGGACTGAAAGTACCATTGTCTGTAGCCTTGAATGCAGTCTTGTTAGGTCCCATTAAGTCAGCAGAACCACCAACAAGGTTAGCATAGCGGGCAGCAATTACGTTCAAAGCCTTTCCTGAAGCATCGCGGGTAGCACAAGCGTCTCCAACTTTATATTCAACATCTTTAACACTTTCATCTGTTACAGCGTCTGAATGGTAAGCATCCCAAAGCTTTTTGAGTTCAGGATTTTCTTTAGCCCAGGCAGCAAAGTCTGCATTCCAGTCTGCTTCTGCTTTTGCAAATGCAGCTTTTTTATCTTCAAAATATTTGTAAGCTTCTGGTACAACATAGAAATCTTTATCTGTTGGAAGTCCAAGAGTTTTCTTAGCTTCGATAATTCCTTCTGCACCAAGTGGAGCACCGTGAACATCAGCTGTATTCTGTTTTGGAGCGCCCTTACCAATAATAGATTTAAGCATAATCAAAGAAGGCTTGTCGCTGCATTTTTTAGCTTCTTCTACAAGTTTAACAATACCTTCGATATCATACATATCACCTTTAAGAACCTGCCAGCCATAAGCTTCGTAGCGTTTGGCGATATCATCAGTGAAAGTAATATCTGTGCATCCGTCGATAGAAATCTTGTTCTGATCGTAGAATACAATGAGCTTTCCAAGTTTGAGGTTTCCTGCTAAAGAAGAAGCTTCAGATGCAACACCTTCCTGAAGACAACCTTCTCCAACCAGAGAGTATGTATAATGATCTACAATTTTATGAGCTGGAGTGTTGAACTTAGCAGCAAGCATAGATTCAGCAATTGCCATACCAACAGCCATTGAAACGCCCTGTCCAAGAGGACCACCTGTACATTCAACGCCATCAGTATCACCAAACTCAGGATGACCAGGACATTTAGAACCAACCTGACGGAAGTTCTTGATATCGTCCATACTTACTTTGTATCCAGCCAAATGAAGAATACTGTAAAGCAGCATTGAACCGTGACCTGCAGAAAGAACAAAACGGTCTCTATCAACCCATTTTGAGTTTGCAGGATTGTGCTTCATAATTTCACCATACAAAACTGCTGCTGCCTCTGCCGCTCCAAGAGGAAGTCCAGGATGTCCAGAGTTTGCCTTCTGAATTGCATCCATTGATAAACTGCGGATAGAAAGAGCTACCGCCTCTACGCCTTTTTTGTCCATAAATAACTCCTAATTTTAAAACAATATTTATTTATCTAATTCCCTGATTAAAGAAAGAAGTTCAGCTTCATCAGCCTTTGCTTCAAGTGCTTTTCTAAAACGTAAACTTCTGAAAAGTCCGGCTAATCCTGAAAGAATCTGCAAATGAACCTGTGAGTTTTGGGTCAAAAGAATGAACATAACATAAACCATACGTTCATCTGGTGCATTCATATTTAAATGATTCTTTAAATAAACTACACAAATCTTTTGTTCCTGCTCACTCTTCATAATTGGAGAGCGTGCATGAGGTAAGGCTATTCCGTTTCCTACTGCCGTACTCAGAACTTTTTCTCTGTCACATAAAGAATTATACACCTGATCTGCGGTAATACCATCGGGCAATTTTATCATTTTTGAAATATTTGCATATACTTCTTGTGGTGTTGTGCCCTCAACATCTTTGTATACACCGCCGTTGTGAATCATGTCAGCAATGTAACTGTTGTTTCCTGTCTCCATTTTTTTTATTTACTCCTAATTTTTTTCCATTTCCTATTCAACTATTTTTATACTGTTATATGTATTAACCTCCA
>JAILQA010000215.1 GCA_024699205.1 Treponema sp.
ATACGACTGGGAAATTCATAACTTCCATTATGATTATGTAAGTTTTACAGATAACCAGTCTACAAATAAGCGCAAAAAGCAGGATGCTGTTCATACAGTAAAATATGGTATGGCAGTATGCGAAGGTTATGCAGACCTTTATACAGCCTTTGCAAGACTTGCAGGACTAAAATCTATCTACCAGACATCTGAAGACTTTAATCATGCATGGACAGAAGTATATTACAACGGTGCATGGAAGATGATTGATGCAACCTGGGATGATCCTTCAGAAGTAAATACCACAAAAAAATTCCCTACATCAGAAAACTATAGCTACTTCCTTATTGATCCTGATGATAAATCACACATCCAAGATGGAAAATCACAATCTGACAGAAAGCCTGATATCTCAAGAACAATTTCAACAATTCAGACAAAATATCCGTCTTCTGTAAACTAATTTTTTCGGACTGTTAAATAAATTACACCGCATTCCAGACAAATGGAATGCGGTATTTTTTTTGAGTTAATCTTAAGAATTATTGACCGAAAAATTAAATTATAATTCCACCAGCAAGCAAAACACCTGAAAGAAGCATAAAAACAAAATCACTCACATGAAGCGGGTACTTTTTTGTACAACTTTTGCTTGTACGAAGATAAAACCCTCTGAGTTCAGCAGCTGTAGCCGTAGATTCAATTTTTCTTACCGAAGAAATAAGAAGCGGGAAGCACAACGGCAAAATCATTCCAAACTTTTTAAATGGATTTTTTACTTCAAAATCAACACCACGGGCTTTCTGCGACTCTATAATTCCACTCATTTCAGAAGAAAAAACCGGAATAAAACGGATTGCACTTGTAAAGGTAAAAGCATATTTATAGGGAATATGCAAAACTGTAACAAGTGTATTTGAAAGGTCATTCAAATTTGTAACGGAAATCAAAACCGAAAGCGGCAGTGTTGCCCCCATAAGTCTAAGCACCAGCAGCAGGCCTTTTTGCACCGCTAAATCAGTAATTCCAAAGCTTCCAATTGAAATAATTGCATTCCCACTACGGATTGCAAGCAGTTGAAGAATAAAAAGAAATACAGACATCTTAAATAACCCCTTCAAAATTCCAAAGGTTCTTCCTAAAAGTCCATTTTTTTCTTTTCTGCCGTTACCAATAAATGCAATCAGAATATTAAAAAGAATAACTCCGACAAGAAAGAAATAATTTGAGGAACAGAATGCTGATGCGCAAATCAAAACCGAAGCAAAGATTTTTACCAGCGGATGCATTTTATGAAATACAGAATCTCCATGCAGATAATCCAAAAATCCCTTCATTATTCAGCCTCCCCTGCTGCACCAGCTTTTATTTCTTTTATTTTTGATATCATTTCTTCTACTGTAAATACATTGTTAAAATTTCCGAGCTCCGCATCATTCAAAAGCATTGCCGTCTGAGCTATCTGTGGCGGTAAAAGTCTTGCCTTTTCAAGCAGTTCCTTATTTCCAAGTATCTCGCGAGTTTTACCAGTTGCAAGAATCTCTCCCCTATTCATGACAATTACAGTTTTCGCAAAATCAAGAACAACTTCCATATCATGACAAACCATTACAACAGTTGTTCCAGCCTCATTGAGCACACGGATTTTCTCCATTACTTCCATACACTCACGATAATCAAGGCCGGTTGTCGGCTCGTCCAGAATCAATATTTCCGGATTCAAGGCAATAAGGCATGCAAGGCAAAGTCTCTGTCTCTGACCGCGGCTCATATTAAAAGGTTCCGACTCTCCCTTGAATCCAAACTCGCTGATAGTTTTTTCAACTCTTTCATTAATTTCTGCCAGAGGCACCTTATTATTTTTCAAACTGAAGGCAATCTCTTCACGGACTGTAGAACAGCAAATCTGTCTATCCGGATTCTGAAACAGAAATCCAATATGTTTTGCCAGATCGCTGACTTTTTTATTTTTTGTATTTTCACCAAGCACAAATACGTCACCGTTGCTTGGTTTTAATAATCCATTACACAATTTTGAAAAGGTTGATTTTCCAGCTCCGTTTGAACCGGTAATCGCAATAAAATCCCCCTTATTTACCTGTACATTTAAGTCGCGTACATTTGCTGTATCATTATAAGAAAAGAATACATTTTTGAATTCAAGAACTGTCTCAGTCATTTTCTACTTCCTTACCACACTGCCCTAAGCGCCAATACATTTCTCTATAAACACAGCTGCCTCTTTTGCATCCAGACAGATTCTATCTTCCCGACTAAATGATGAAGGAATAAGCCCTTCATCTGCCATCTTTCCGGTAAGAGTAAGTACACGAGGACAGTTAATTCCTGCCTCTTCCATTTCCTTTTGATGTGTTAGAGTGCTTCTTATTTCTCCGTAATGAACACAGTTCCCCTTTTCAAGCACAATCAGTTTCTTTGCATATTCACAAAGCAGCATAATTTTCTGTTCTGCAATTACAATTGTAATCCCTTTTTGTTCATTTAACTTTTTCAAGAGTGAAAAAATCTGAACTGATGAAGCCGGATCAAGTTCACCAGTAGGCTCATCCAGAATCAAAATATCTGGTTCTATTGCAAGAATTGCTGCAATTACAACTTTTTGTTTCTGACCACCACTCAAAGAAGAAATCTCCCTGTGTCGAAGTTCAGTTATTCCTAAATCTTCAAGAGCAGCTGCAATACGGCTTTCAATCTGGTCCTGTGGAATTCCAAAGTTTTCAAGTCCAAACAAAATCTCGTCTTCAACAAACGAACTTACAAGCTGACTTTCAATATCCTGAAATACAGAACCAACTTTTAGTGCAAGTGTACTTGTATTTGTATCAAAAGTATCTGTCCCGTCAATCTTTACGCTCCCGTAAAAATCTCCACGATAATGATGAGGGATAAGGGCATTCATACAATTGCATAAAGTAGTTTTCCCTGCTCCTGATTCCCCGATTATTCCGACAAAATCACCTTTTTCAATCACAAGCGAAATGTTATTAAGTGCATTCTCCTTGGCACCTGCATACTTAAAGCTAAGTTCCTGTATTTCAATCATTTTAATTTCCTATTCGAAGTGTCATTCCCCTGCCTGATTTTTATATCATTCCCCGGCTTGACCTGGGAATCCATACCGACACTTTTACTATTCCTTTTCTTCCTCTTTTACAATTTCTTTCTTAAGAACCTTCATCAAAGGAACATAAAGTGCACCAACAATTACAGAGTTTAAAGTAGCAGTACCAAAAACAATAGGAACATAAGCTGCCATTGCAGACGGATCAGATTTGATTACAACAAACAAAAGCACAACATAAAGCCCACCGGAAATTACAGTACTGACAAAAGTGCTGATTACATCAAAAGCAATTCTTGTACCCTTTTTACGTGCCGGGATGAAAATCAAAAGTCCCATTGCCAGAGCACCAGCAAACTCAGATGCAAAGTTCAAATATGGAGTTCCAGGAAAGAACTGACAGATTGCACCTGCAAGAAGACCAATGATAATGCTGTAATATACTTTTGGTCTGATAAGAACAATTGCCATACAGTACATAGCAATTATAAAGTTTGGTTTCATTCCAAAAAGATTGATAAATGTACCGGCAAAAAACTTAAGCACAGCACCCGCAGCAAGAAGAACCGCAGTAAGCAGTAAATCCTGAAGACTGATTCCCTTTTTCTCTGATTCCTTTAATTCGCGTTTTTCCATTTTATTTCTCCTAACGTAAGGAGTATTCACTCCTTTTTCGTATCTTGTTACTACTTATAGTAACATACATTTTTGTTTCTGTCAATAGTAACATCACATAAAAAAAAAAAAAAAGGTACGCGAGCGAAAACGGGAACGAAAAAACTTCTGAACGTCTTTGCAGACTTGCATAAAAAGAATCCGAGGATTTTCGCTTGCGAAAACCGCAGGATTCTTACACAAAAACGTGAAGCGTTTTTTCAGTCCCCATTGCAGCGGAAGTACCTTATTTTTTTTAAGATTTCGTCTTATGTCAGTATTGATTTAAATCAAAATATTGTATATATTTATATTCTATAAATCGGAACCACCGAAAAAAGGAGGTGAATACAGTATGGCAACAATCATGGTTGATGATTCAGAGAACCTTGAAAAAGCAATCAAACGCTTTAAGCGCATGGTTGAAAAAGAAGGCATTATCCGCGAATACAAAAAGCGTGAATACTTCGAAAAAC
>JAILQA010000447.1 GCA_024699205.1 Treponema sp.
GCAGCGTTCAATAATAATAAAGGTAGCAAGAATTCCGCAGATAATAATTGGAATTATTAAAATACCACCTGATTTCAATGTTTCTATCATCATTTTCTCCTTGAAAAATATATTGCAGTGTTAATCAGTATTAAAACAGAAATTTAGCCGAAAGCGTTACACTTCCACTCTTAGAAATATATTCTCCGGCATAACTTCTTGCTTGTCCCATAATCAGTTTACAGATATCCTCAGCAGAAAGAATAAACTTAACCGAAGAGGCTGCCTGAATATAAGCTTCAAAATCCAGATAAGGAGTCTTATCTTCAGAATCAATACTGTAGCTTATGCCTGTACTTGCACCCCATTTTCCTTCCTTACTTTGCAAAGAGAAGGTAAGGTCAAAAGTATGCTTATCCTCCAGAACTGGCACATATAGCCAGTTTGAATGCCAGAGGGCGGTAACGGCAAAAAGCTTATATTTATAAGTAATCTCAAAATCAGTTACAAAAGATTCACGCTCCTTCATTGAATATTCATAACAACCATTAACAAAAGCTGAATCATAAAGTGGTTCATAAATACCGTTTCCAAAAGCAGATGTCCTGTAATTTATATCCAGATTAGCAGAAAAACTTGATTTTAATGGAATCATCAAAGAAAATGACGAATACCAGTCTGATGATTCAGCAGGAACAAAGGAAAGTGCAGAGAAATTATATTCCTTTTCCAATTCATTTATTTTATTCTGCCAGGACATTAATCCGCCCTCTACACTGATTTTAACTTTGCGGTCAGCAAAATAAACAGGAATAAAAGCCTGAATACCAATATCAAAAGGAATAAGGAAGGAATTACCATTCAGATTGTCACCAATAACAAAATCCACATCGCCATAAGCCTTTATTAAATCGTTGGTCCAGGAAAAATCTGCACCAAACTGTCCCCGGTTTGTTCTGTTGTTGAAGGAATATTCTCCTGCAATTCCAGTAGAAATATGTTCGTTATCCCATCGTAAAAAAAGTGACGGATTTAATTCAAAGGAAGCAGTTCTCTTTATCCATTCTGGGCAATCAAAGCTTTCAGAAGGATTATAGGTAAGCTCTGTAAATCTGTAATAAAAATCAGAAAAAAGCAGAGAACCTATTGAAAAACCATGCTTTAAGTTCCACAAAAAATCTACGCTTCCATTCAACTGATCTTGATTTATTGAAGAAACACTTTCGGCCTTTCCCTGCAAACCATTTCCAGCATCCTCATAATTTGCATTAAGATTAAGAGTAATGTTTTTTATTGAAAAAACTTTGTCCATTGAAATTGTAGTCTGATTGTTGTTGTAACCATCGGATAATTGGCTGCCAACATAACCGGCCGCTGAATCATGGGAAAAACTGATTTTAAATGGATTATCACCAAAAATCTTTGAAACAGAAAAATCACCGGTAAAAATTGCTGGATAACCGCCGCCAATTACGCCTTCTGCATAAATCTGTCTCTGATTTGCATCATCCTGGGTTACCACCACTTCCTGATTCTGAATAATCTCAACTTCTGGCAATACGGGAACTATTTTTCCACTGTCTGCTGGACTTTCAACCACATCAGAAAAATCCGGAAGTTCCAGCTCCAGTTCTTCAGTTGAAGTGCCGTCAATAACTGTAGTTAAATCAGGCAATTCAATTTCCTGTGCAAAAAAACTAAAATTGCAGGCAAAAAAAGTCAAACCTAAAAATATAATAAATCTTTTCATAAAATCTAATCCTCCGCTAATGCAAGCTACTGTATTTATTTTACAATCGCCTTTACCCTTTCAGCCTGTTTTGACCCCGGATAAAGTTTTACCAGAAGCTGAGCTGTTGCCTTTGCATCTCCCTGCAAATCAGCTGCCATAAAGGCTTCTGCCGCAGAATATAAAGCCGCTGCTGCTTTACTACCCTTTGCTGAATCAGAATCTTCCGAAAGCCGGTAATACTCTGCCGCCTTTAAATACATTTGTGCAGATAATTTATTCTGCTCTGATTTTCTATAATAATTTGCAATAAAGTCTGCATTTCCTGCCATGTAAAGGGCTTCATTTGCTTCCGATTGATTATTAAGTAAATCATTTGCAAGAGCATAAGCCTTTTGTAAATCAGAATCATAACCGCTAGCAGCATAAAGCTGAACAAGTTCCGAACCGCTTATTCTTCCTTTGATTGTTGAAAGCTTTCCATTTTTTTCATATTCAGATTGTTTTTCTACGATTACACGGTCAGCCCCAGAAACTATCTGTTCAAGCTCCTTTATACGCAGATTTATTTCATCAGCCTCTGCCTGTTTAGGGAACTTTTTATAAATATCCCTTGCAATCTTTAAGGCAGAAGAATAATCATTTTGTGCATAATAGGCCTGAATAAGATTTTTTGAACCGTTATAAACATAAATGCTGTCAGGATACTGAGAAAGCAGGGTTGTATTCTGCATGATACAGCGGTTATAATCAGCTAAAAATAAACTGCATTCGCCACTGAAATAATAGGCTGCATCAGAAAAACGCCCCTTTACATATTTGTAAATATATTTTGTAAAGCGTTCCTCAGCACTTTTATATTCCTTTACTGAATAATAGAGTTCTCCGCTATGGTACATGGCTTCTTCAGCAAGATCTTCGTCAGGATAATCCGTATATATTTTTTCAAAAATCGAATCTGCCTTTACAAGTTCGCTGGCTTTTTCATAAATAAGAGCAGTCTGGAACATTGCAGGAAGCTTATATTCAGAACGTCCCTGTGCAAAAGGAGCAAGCTTTTCAACAGCAAGATCATATTTTTCAAAATCCGCATAAATCTGTGAACAGAAAAGTGAGGCCTGATATTTTTGAGCCTGAGCTGGAACTTCTGCAATCAATTTTTCTGCACTTGAAACAGCTTTTGTATAATCACCAAGCATAATTCCCGCTCTTGCCGAAAGCTGATAAGCATCACAGACTAATTTTTTGCTGTGAGCATATTTTTTAGTATATTTATCAAAAGCGGAATAGGCTTCTTCATAATTTCCAGCTTTATAAGAAGAATAAGCCGAATAAAAAACAGCCATTGCTTTATCAGCATCTCCATCTTCACTTGCCGCAATAAAGGAATCAAAGTTTTTTTTAGCAGCTGCATAATTCTGTAAATTAAAATCGGCAATTCCAAGAATATAAAGCTGTTGAGGTAATTTTACATTTTGAACAAGTTCTTTTGCCTTTGACCAGTTTTTAAGATTACACAAAACCTTTGCATATTCAATGCAGTTTCTGTCATCCATAACATTCTGAGATTTCTGAGCTTTCTGGGAATAAAGTTTTGAATAAAGCTTTTCGGCCTGTGAATATTTTTTCTCTTTTGCAAGAATTGAAGCATATAAAAGCTGATTTTCTAATACAGATAAATCTTTTGTAATAAGAGCTTCTGCTTTTTCGTAATTCATATTTTTATAATAGGCAGAAGCTGCAATATAATAAACCTGGAAATCCGGATTTTCAATTTTTTCATAATTATTAAGGATAAAGCTCCAGTCGTTTTTACAAAAAGCCGCATAAATTAAAAGAGAATAATACGAATCAAGGATATTTTTTGTCTGAGAATCTTTGATTTGCGCTTCAAGTCCAATTAGTTTTTCAAAAACCTCTGCTGCTTTTTCCTTTTTTGCAGATAAATCGCTGGCAGGCACCTGCTCAAGGTCAATTTTTGCCTGATACAAATGAATTATCAGATTTACTGACGGAATATTTTTTTCTTGTGCATAGGAAAAACATTCTTTTGCCTTTGAAAAATCTCCCTGTTTGTATGAATCAATTCCAAGTCTTGTCCAGAACTCTGCCAGGGTATTGTCAGGATTGGCCTTAGAATTATTTATTTTTTCAAGGATTTCTGACGGTTCATTTTTAAGATTATTCTGTGACGAAATGATATAAGCTTTTTTTAAGGCAGTAACACTTATGTTTTCATTCTGATTTTCAATAAGCCCAAGATATAAATCATAAGCTTTCTGTGGATTCTTTGTCTGACTATAAGCATCGGCTGCATACATCGTTAAAAATGTGAAAACATCTTCATCAAAATCATTTTGATTAAGCTGCTCATACAAAGTAACAGTCTTATTAAAACGAGACGTCTGCTCATAAGAGACAAAAAGCTGCTGCAGGGCCTGGGCATAATCATGATGAGAATAAGCCTTTCCATTCTGAATTACATATTCCAGAGGAAGGACAGCTTTTTCAAACTGATTTATTTTAAAATAAGTTTTTGCCCCGTACAGAAGAGCGGCCGCATAATATTCATCATTTTTTTCTTTCTGGGCAATTGAAGCTGATTTATAAAAAGCCTCTGCTGCCTTGGAATATTCAGCAGGATAATAGTAGGACAAGCCCAAAAGATAATGAACCCGGGAAAATCCTTCTGAACCAAAATGCATTTGCGGAATAAGATTGAGACAGGTTTGTTCAGCATTTGAATATTGTCCCAGTTTTATAAAGGCTTCAGCTTTTAAAATCAAAGCTGGATTTATAAACACAGATTCCGGAAAATGCCTTTCTAAAAGTTCAGTTTTTTCTACTACGCCGGGATAATACTCTGTATTAAAATAGGAATTGATTTCATTATAAAGCGAAATCTCCGATTCGTTTGTTGAAATACCAGAAGCATAAAGCCGGAAAAAAACTGAAAAAAGTAAAACAAAAAATATCTTCTTCTTCATAAAATCCAAATCGAAATTATTTTATTGAATATGGATAAAACTCCTCTGCCGATCTTACACGCGTAAGATAAACAAAATCATCCTGATAAAGCAGACAAAAATCCTCCAGTTTGATTGCTCTGCCATTCATGAAAACAAAGCAATTGAACAAACCGTTACTATCAAAATAAGGAAAAAATGCAACACATTCATTAAAAGCCTTTATTTCTGGCGAAACACTTCTGTCAGTTCCACGGATTGCTCCAAAATAGAAGGTATCTGGCTCTGAAGCAGCAAGAAGATAGAGTAAAGATTTTAACACTTCCAGCTTATAGCCTGAATCATTTACAAAAGAAACATTATTCACAATGCCTTTTTCAGAAATTGAACCGGAAAATGGATTTATACAGACATCGACATCTGCCTGATTGTAAACATAATTTTTTTCGGTATAAACAGAAATAACAGCGCTTGAAAGATTGCGAATCCAGTCCAGCGCAAAGAAGAGATTGTATTTTGTAGAAAGAACTCCCTGATAGCCGTTTTCTTTTACCTCGACGGTTTCTTTTATAAGAGGCTCGCGTTTCAGACGGCTTCCTGCAATAGGTTCAATAAGTCCGTCGGCAATCCACTTTATAAATCCGGCAGAAGAAAGATAAAGATTTTGCTTCTGATTTTCTGCAAGAACCGCTTCAAAAGGCTTTCCGTTAGTAATTCGTACTACCTTATCATTTTCATCATACATGGCATCCGGGGCATACATAATAGACGGAAGATTTTCCTTGATTACGGCACTCATCTGCAAAATGCTGTGATAATCACTCTTGTCGGTAGTTACATAATTCCAGGGCAAAATTGATTTTGTAACATTCAGAACATCTTCAAAGGAAGCTTTATAAAAAAGTTCAAAGGGAACGCCGCATGGAATACTTCGCGAAACATAATTGTCAAAAATCACCATATCAGCAAAAGCGGTACGATTATGGGGTGAAAACTGAATGTAAACTTCACTATTCGGCTTAAAATAATATCTGATTCTTATGGGTTTATTTGTTTTTTTATCTTTTATTAAAACCCAGCTGCCAGGATTATCACCTGGAAAAACTTCTGTTTTTTGAGTTCTGGTCTCTTTATCCGAAATAATTTTAACGTTGATTTCTGCGGCTGGAGAAACAAAAATATTATAAGTACTTTCGGATTCTTCAAGCCTTACCTGGAACTTTTGTCCTGCAGAATTGATATAAATCTCCTGAAGGTTATTGCGGATATTTTCCAAATCATTTTCAAACCAGTTTTCTACAAGCTTTGCCCTAATTTCTGAAGAATCTGGAATTCCCCAGGAATTATAGGCAGAAAAAACAGGAATCATTAATAAAGAGAAAATAATGGCCGCTAATAAACATTTCTTCATTTTTATACCTCTTTTGCAGGTTCTATGTCGGTTGCTCCTTCCGCATAACGAATTTCCGGTTTTACAAGAGAACCGTCTTTCATACGAATCAAGCCGTCTTTTGTTTCATCCGGATGTTTTCCAATTGGCGCATTAGAAAGCAAAAGCTTCAACCTGTTCAACTGATTTACCTCTGAACTGCCCGGGTCATAATCAATTGCACTAATATTGGCATCAGGGAAACGGCGTCGCAATTCTTTTATCATACCTTTACCAGTTACATGGTTAGGCAGACAGGCAAAAGGCTGAACACAGGCTATACTTGGAGCACCTTCATTGATTAATTCTACCATTTCTGCTGTTAAGAACCAACCTTCTCCCATCTGGTTACCAAGCTGTACTATATCATCGACACCTTTCATTAATTTATAAATTGATGACGGCGCTTCAAAACGCTTACTTTGCGAAAGTCGCCTCTTTATCTGCCTTCTGTACAATTCCAGAGCCCAGACAAAGAGTTTTGCCATGCGTTTTTTCTTTGCAGAGATTCCCAAATCATGATGTTTGATAATATCAACCGAGAAGGAATAGAAGAAAAAGTCTGCCAGATCAGGCATTACACATTCTGCACCTTCGCTTTCAATAGTTTTTACAATATGATTGTTTGCTGTAGGGTGGAATTTAACAAGGATTTCTCCAACAACACCTACTCTTGGCTTTTTGATTGGTTTTAATGGAAGATTGTCAAAATCCTTTATAATTCCATTTATCAGCTTAATATACTGCTTGTGAGAAACATGTTTTGTAAACATTGCTTCTGCCTTATCATTCCATTTTTGATAAAGCTGATTTGCACTGCCCGGGACATCTTCGTAAGGACGGGTTCTATACAAAACTCGCATAAAGAGGTCGCCAATCATCATTGCTTTGATTGCATTGTCCAGAAGCGGCAGAGTAAACTTAAAGCCTGGATTTGATTCAAAGCCCTGGGCACTCATGCTTATTACAGGAATATGTCCCCAGCCTGCATCGTTCAAGGCACGTCGAATAAAACCAATGTAATTTGTAGCACGGCAACCGCCACCAGTTTGAGTAATTACAAGAGAAACATGATCCAAATCATATTTTCCGCTTTCAAGGGCGGCAATCATCTGTCCTGCAACAAGAATTGACGGATAGCAGGCATCATTATTTACATATCTTAAACCGGCATCTACGGCTTTTGGGTCAACAGCATCAAGAATTACAAATCTGTAACCTGCTGATTCAAAGGCTTTTTGCAAAAGCTTAAAATGAATAGGCGACATCTGTGGGCCGATGATTGTATGGGTATACTTCATTTCTTTGGTAAAGACAGCCCTGTGATATGCCGCAGATTTTGGCGCAGGCTTTTTAGTCTGATTTCTTCGGCGCTCTTTTACAGCAGCAATCAGGGAACGGATTCTTATTCGGACTGCACCAAGATTGCTTCCTTCATCAATCTTTATCAGCGTGTACATTCTGTTTTTGGCCCGTAAAATCTCATCAACCTGGTCGGCAGTAACGGCATCCAGACCGCAACCAAAAGAAGTAAGCTGAACTAATTCCAAATCAGGCATTTCGCTTACAAAGCTTGCGGCTCTGTACAAGCGGTTGTGATAGGTCCACTGGTCAATAATTCGCAAGGGGCGCTCAATATTTCCAAGATGAGCAAGGGAATCCTCAGTAAAGACTGCAAGATTTAACCCGTTTATTAATTCAGGAATACCGTGATTGATTTCCGGGTCAAGATGATAAGGACGACCTGCAAGAACAATTCCGCTTGCACCACGACGAATAATTTCTTCAAGGGCTTCTTCGCCGGCAATCTGAACTTCTTCCTTAAAGGCTTCCTGCTCTTTCCAGGCAGCTTCTACTGCGGCACGGATTTTTTCTTTGTTCAAAGTCGGAAAATGAGGCAAAAGCTCTTCGCAAAGACGGTCTGCAAGTTTATCTTTATCGTAAATAGGCAGGAAGGGATTCATGTAAAGAATTGACGGATCCTGTCTTAATTCATCTACGTTATTTCTAAGAACCTCCGGATAAGAGGTTACAATTGGGCAGTTATAATGATTTCCAGCAGTAGGGTCTTCTACGCGTTCATAAGGAGCACAAGGATAGAAAATAAACTTCACGCCGCGCTGAATCAAACTTACAACATGACCGTGACTTATTTTTCCTGGATAACAAACTGATTCTGACGGAATAGTTTCCAGGCCTTTTTCGTAAACATTTCGGCTTGAACGCTGTGACAGAATTACACGGAAACCAAGTTCATTAAAGAAGGTAAACCACAATGGATAATTCTCGTACATATTCAGTACGCGAGGAATACCAACATCACCAAGAGGTGCATCTTCGGGTTTACGTGGCACATATTTGAAAAGGCGTTTGTACTTCCAGGCAAAAAGGTTTGGTAAAGGTCCGTTATCTTCGTCTTCATCCAGACCGGTATTCTTTTTGTTGCTGGCATCTATAACATGGCCTTCAATTTCTGCGCCGCGTTCACAACGGTTTCCTGTAATAAAGGTACGGGATTTTTCGCCGGTTGAGAAAGTATTTATTGTTAATAAACAGTTGTTCTGACATTTTCCACAACGACGTAAATCCAAATTAACATGGAAATTTTCAAGCTGTTCAAGAGTTGCCAGAGAAGAATGAACCTCGTGGACAGTGCCTTCTGGTTCGCCCGGTTTTGGTGCCGTCAAATCACACCACTGGTCATAAGCAATCAGCGCCGATCCATAAGCGCCCATGAGACCGGCCACATCTGGACGATAAACTTCTACACCGGCAATTTTTTCAAAAGCACGTAAAATTGCATCATTAAAGAAAGTTCCGCCCTGAACTACAACCTTTGAACCTATATCGCTGGCTTTTCTAAGTTTAATTACCTTAAATAGGGCATTTTTAATTACAGAATAAGACAAGCCGGCAGCAATATCTGCAACAGAAGCACCTTCTTTCTGAGCCTGCTTTACACGGCTGTTCATAAATACGGTACATCGGCTTCCTAAATCTACAGGCTTTTCGGCCATCAAAGCGATTTTGCCGAATTCTTTAACGTCCATGCCCATTGTATTGGCAAAATTATCAAGGAAGGAACCGCAGCCGGAAGAACAAGCCTCGTTCAACTGAATTGAAACTATTGCTCCATCCTTCATTCTAAGGGCTTTCATATCCTGGCCACCAATATCCAGCAGGAATTCTACTCCCGGAACAAAAAAGTTTGCGGCTCTAAAATGGGTAATTGTTTCAACTTCACCAGCATCTACACCAAAGGCAGCCTGAAATAAGGCTTCACCATAACCGGTAGAAACTGCCCGCCCGATATAAACATCTTCCGGTAAGAGTTTATATAAATCTTTAAGGACTTTTACCGCAAGCTCAACAGGATTTCCCTGATTGTGGGCATAAAAACTCCAGATAATTCGACCATCTTTATCAATTAAAACGGCTTTTGTTGTGGTTGAACCTGAATCCAAACCAAGGAAAACTGGTCCATGAGTTTTTCTTAATTCGCCCCGTCTTGCCTTCTGCTCGGAATGACGAACTTCAAATTCATCTAATTCTGCCTGATTTTTAAACAAAGGCTCAAGACGCTGAACTTCACTCAATTCTGCACCGACAAGATTTTTTAGGCTGTCTCTAAAATCCTGAATTGTCGGAAATTTGAAGTCGCTGTTATCGCCGGAAAAAGAGCGTTCTGCACTGTAGGCACAACCGGCAGCAACAAAAAGCTGGGAATTGTCTGGAACAATGATTTCATCATCTTTAAGCTTTAAGGTATCTATAAATCTAAAACGCAGCTGGTCAAGGAAGTGGAGAGGTCCACCCAAAAAGGCAACATGACCACGGATTGGTTTTCCACAGGCAAGGCCCGAAATTGTCTGACTTACAACTGCCTGAAAAATAGATGCCGCAATATCTTCACGACGGGCGCCTTCGTTTATTAAAGGCTGAATATCAGTTTTTGCAAAAACACCACAGCGGGCTGCAATAGGATAAATCTGCTGGGCACCCTTTGCAAGTTCATTTAAGCCCTTTGCATCGGTTTCAAGAAGGGCTGCCATTTGATCTATAAAAGCACCTGTACCACCAGCACAAGTACCATTCATTCTCTGTTCAACGCCACCACGGAAATATGTAATCTTGGCATCTTCACCACCAAGTTCAATTACAACATCTGTCTGGGGAATTATTTTTTTTACAGCTGTAGTTGCAGCAATAACCTCCTGAATAAAAGGAATGTTCAGCCACTGAGAAACAGAAAGTCCACCGGAACCAGTAACTTTAACTGACATAGTACGTTCAGAACCATTTTCTACATTCTGAACAATATAATCCAAAGCTTTATTTACAACTGTAATGATTGTACTACGGATATCAGCACGGTGACGCTGATAATCACCATATATAAGTTTATCTGTATCGTCTAAAATTGCGACTTTAACTGTAGTAGAACCTACATCAATACCCATTCGGATAGGGAGATTTTCATTTGCCATTGTTATAATTTAATCATAAAATGTTTTTTTTTCAACGTTTTCTTGACAATTATTTCTTTATTGTCAGTTTAACAATTAAACCTGGACTTACAGTTGAAAAATCAAAATCTATGGTCTGACCGTTTTTGTCGCTTGCAGGAACAAATCTGAAGTAATTCTCCGAATCTTTTACTATAGAACCTTTTATGGATTTTGCGGCTTTAATCTCTGCCGGTACACCTGCGCCAGAAATCAAAGGAGCGATTGAAGGCAAAACATAAATACGGATATTATTTTTATTTTCCGCAGAAATAACGGCAGCCTGAGCTTTTGCAGAAGTGATAATTCCGGCAATAAATTTTTCAAATCCATTCTGCATATCCTCTTTTTCCTGCTCAAACTTTACCTGTCTTTGCTGCAATTCATCGGCATACTCTTCCTGAATACGCGTAATTTCATCTGAAAGACTATTATACTCATCTGTAAGGTTATTGTATTCATCCGTCAGACTGTTATACTCGTCAGTAAGATTATTATAATTATCATTCAATTTATTAACTTTACCTTCAAGACTGTTAACCTTTCCAGAAAGCATTACCTTATCATCTTCAAGAGAAAGAGTGGTTTTGCTGAAAGTTTCACCCATTTTATTAACAAGATTCTTGGAAGCAGCTACATATAATGGAATGGTATTCTTTTGTGGAAGAGAAGAAATTATCGAATACAGATAATTGAAATCATCATATGAAGACTGATATTCGTCAAAACTGGAAGAAATTGTTTCATCATTGGTAGAAGGTCCTCTGACCGCTGAAGAAAAATCAATACTTTTCGAGTTTCGGAACTGTGTGATAATTTCTTCTGCTTCTGCATCTTCGATAATAGGATCCAGTCCGTTGATTTCAGCCTGATATTTTGAAGAAACAGATGAAACAGATTTATAAACACTCTCGTTATTTTCGTTGCGAAGTGCCTCAATTGTGCGTTCAAGTTCTGCAATCTGAGCTTCGTACTGCTGGGATAATTTTCTGCGTTCCAATTCCTGAACACGGCGTTCACTGTTCAACAGTCTTTCCTGCTCCTGTGCGGCCTGAACTTTAGAAGAATCGTATTTCGCAAGCTGGGCTGCATATTCTTCAATTTTTACTTCGATTTCTGTCATTTTTGTTTCATAATTACTTTGAATATTCTGCATAGACAGATTGTATTCGCTTTCTACCTGACTAATTCTTGCTTTTTCGTCTTTGGCAGACAACTTCATTGATTTAATGACAAAAATATCCTGTTCACGCTTTGATTCTGCATTTCTTAATTCGGCTTCACGATTACTGATTAAAGCTGACCTCTGATTCTGAGCATTATCATAATTTGCCTGAATCTTTGAAACTGAATCCAGCAAATCTTTAAGATTCAAATCATCAAAAACATTCATCTCAACAGTAATGTTTTTATCTTTTGTATTGATTACAGTAGTCATTACAACTACAGTTGCAAGAACAACGGCAAAACAAAGTCCAAGAATAACCCAAGGTAAAGGAGATTTATGTTTTCTGGTTTCTGAATATTCTTTTTCGAGATTGTAAGACTGTAATTTTGTCTGCTGATAAATTGATGCCAGTTCTGAATCAAGGAACATCCTTACATCTTTATGAACTTCAGTCTGAGGAATAAAATCCTTTGCCTTCAATTGAGTAGATGGAGATGATATTTCTTTTGACTCTTTTTTTACTTTGTCGTCATTGTCCATATTCCACTCCAATTATCAGGGGCATTGTTGAGTCCTATTCTATCCAAGAATACTTGAGCAACCTCAAGACCACTTTCATCAAAATATTTTCTTGCCTTATCCCAATCTCCTTCGTAGTAATATTGTAATCCCTGTTCAAAACTATCATATTTAACAATAAGCATTGAATCAGAATCTGTTGTATCAAGCGGGAAGTATATTTTTTTGCTTTCTAATTTACCTTTTACCTGAACTGTATCAATTTCAAAGAATTTATATTTGACGCTTTCGCTTTCAACTTCATTTTTAATATATTCGGAAACAACAATAGGTACATGATAAATACGGGTAAGTCCTTCCAGTCTGGAAGCTGAATTAACAGTATCACCGATTACTGTATTTGTCATATGTGCATCTTTTGGATTCATTGAATTGTCACGTCCAATTGTTCCATAGAAAACATTACCACCGTCAACACCAACACCAACATCAAGTAATACGGCTTCAAAAACCTGTAATTCAGAAGGAGATAATGCCCGTTCTTTTTCTATTTCATTCTTACGTTCTATCATAAGACGTCGTAATTCTGCGGTAGAGCGAGTTATTGCCCAGGCAGCCTGAATTGATTTATAGGATTTTGACTCTTTTGTTTCTGTCGTACCAAAAATTGCAAGAATAGCATCACCGATAATGGAACCAACTACACCAGAGTTTTCATGAACATCCTGAATTACTTTATTGTAGTGAACGTTAAGAACATCCATTATATCGTTGCCTAAGGTTTCCGTTCTAAAAGTAAAACTCTTAATATCGGAAAAAAGCATTGTAAGTTCCTGCTGGCTTCCTTCAAGGCCTACATTTTGTCCGGCATAGGCTTTTGCAACTATATCCTTTGAAACGAACTTCTGGAAAGTTGTAAGAAGACTGTTTACAGAAGAAGACAAAGAGTTGAAGGAGGCAGCAAAATATGTAATATCATCATTAGGAGAGGCAGAAAGATCGATTATGCCTAATTCTTTATTACGCTGCATTTCGAGAACAGACTCTGTAAAATTGTGTAGAGGTCGGAACTGATTATCAAGAATAATAAAGCCCATAATAATAAAGAAAATTGTCAAAAATATGATAATTATTGAAGTAATTATAAAAACACGGTTCGCATTCTGATTTAAGTCTTTTCGTAATTCTGCACGGACAATAAAAAAGTCCCAGTCTTCGTTGTATTTGTATACACCAAAATATTCGCCTTTTTCCGACTTGAAATCTATTGAACCTTCACTGATGTTTTCGGTCAATTTATCGAGCAAAACATCAAGTGCAACTGTATCAGGAAAGTCTGACCATTCAACCTTTTCGTTTTTACAGGCAAATAACTCTATGCTTCCGTTTCTGTTTAATCCAAAGGCAATACTGTTAGGATGTTTAAAACCATTAGATGCAATTTTTTTTAACGCAGAAAAGGAATCGTCTTTATTTTGTGAATATCCGAATATTTCATACTGATTTACAGAATTATTATAAAGTTCCTTGAGCTGTTCAATCATAATCGTGTTATTAAGATTAATGATTTCCCGCTGTGATAAACGAAGTGAGATAAAATTTGTTGCAAAATTAGAAAATAGAATCAGACAGATAAAAATCATCAGGATTTTTAATCCCAATGGAAAAATGACTGTATTTCCTATTTTAGAAAAAATCTGTTTCTTCAAAGCAAAAAACTCCGTAACTTTTTTAACAAAATACTTTAATTTCAAAAACTTTATTACCTTATATTGTAAATCAATTGATAATTTTCCGCAACTTAGATATTCTTCTATAACATGAAAAAAAATAAATCATTAGTTCGCTCAGGATTGATTCTTTCTCTTATGACTTTTGCCTCCCGAATTATGGGCTTAGTAAGAGAAATGACAAAAGCAGCATTTTTAGGAACTGGTCTTTATGCAGACTGTTTTGCAGTAGCTTTTCAAATTCCCAATCTTTTGAGAAGACTTTTTGCCGAAAATGCAATATCTGTAGCCTTTATCCCGACTTTTAAGGGTTATCTTGAAAAAGGTGATTCTCAAGAAAATAAAAAAGAAACTCAGGATTTTATAACCTCAACATTAACGCTTGTTACTTTTTTGACGGCTTGCATCGTAGTGATTGGAATTATAATCACTCCCCTTTTAATGCCAATTTTCTGTAAAAAACCAGTAGATACAAGTGCGGCAAATTATGCAGAACAGGTACAATACTGGCTCTTACAAAAAGGAGAAATTACTTATCTTACAAGGCTGATGTTTCCTTATCTTCTCTTAATCTCTGTTGCAGCTTTTTTCCAGGGGGTATTAAACGGCTGTAATATTTTTGCTCCCTCTGGTTTTACCCCGGTTTTATTCAATGGAATTGTTATTCTTGCGACATACATTCTTTCTCCCTTTACCCAAAATCCTGCAAGGGCAATGTCGATTGGCGTTGTATGCGGAGGTTCAATTCAGGCTCTCTTTCAGTGGCCCTTTATAAAGCAAACCGGCTGGAAAATCCGTTTTACAAGTTTAAAAAAGACCTTTACCAACCCGGGAACAAAAAAAGTAGTTGCACTTATTGTACCGACGATTGTGGGAATTGCTGCCTACCAGCTGAACGATTTGGTTTCTACTTCGATGGCAACCAGGGCAGGAGAAGGAATTGCCTCAAGCCTACAGTACAGCCTCAGATTACAGGAACTGATTCTTGGCATTTTTGCAGTTTCAATTGGCACAGTAATTCTTCCTGACCTTTCAGGACTGGCAAATACAAAAAAATGGGAAGAGTTCAATCAGATGCTGATACAGGCAATCAAAATTATGATTGTTATCTCCCTGCCTGTCACTGCATATTCCCTTGTTACCGGTAAAGAACTGATTTCTCTTCTTTATAAAAACAAACTTTTTGATGATAATTCCGTTGCCCTCACTTTAGGTGAGTTCAGATTTCATATCTGCGGCTTGCTTTTTATAGCCCTCAACCGCATTTTAAGTCCTGCCTTTTATGCTCAGGGAAACACAAAGCTTCCTACCCTGGCCGGAATTATAAGTTTTGCAACAAATATTATTCTGGTGCTTATTCTTATAAAACCAATGAGTGGAAACGGTATTGCTCTTGCCCTTAGTCTCGCAAGCTTTATCAACACAATCTTCCTTTTTATTTTTATGAAAAAGATGGAA
>JAILQA010000461.1 GCA_024699205.1 Treponema sp.
TGGCAATTCACAGCTGAAGAAATAGACGAGTTTCTTTCAAATCCCAATGTTGCGCCAGGAATAAAATCAAAAACAAACACCTTATTATAAAAATATAAGAAAGCCTTTACAAGAAGCAGGGCGCAGTTTCAAGCGCCCCCCATAACCCACGCTCCCGCTTCAGAAAAAACACTACTTAGCTTCTTTTATACCAGCCATTTATTGAATCAAGAACAAAATCCTCAGGACCAAAGATAATAAGGCGGACATTCTTTCCGTGCTTTTCATATTTAATTGCTCCATCAACACCATTGTTCATTGCATTGCAAAAATACTCCGAAAGCTCGGCTGCTTCATCATCTTCCATTACAAAATCAAAAATAGAACAGATTTTGTTTGTTTTCTTTTCTGTGTCGGCCATAAAGTCATAGACTACGGCATTTGTTTTTGATTTTATTCCTGGCGCAACATTGGGATTTGAAAGAAACTCGTCTATTTCTTCAGCTGTGAATTGCCAGATTCCATCAATTTTTTCACCCTTAAGATGTCCCATCGAAATATAATTTCTCAGAGAGCGAGTTGTAAAACCAGAAATAATAGCCAGCTCATTAATGTTATAATATTTTTTTCCCATTTTGATTCTCCTTTGCACAAATAATTTTGTGCGTTTTTTTAAGTCCCGGAACTACTCATAGTATAATTCCGATACAGCGCACAATCAATTTGAAATATGACGAGTTTTTCATAGCAGAGTAGCATTAAACAGACATTAAATAGACATTTTATATTGCAACACGCACAATTGTGTGATAATTTTGATTTTATCATGATAAAATCACACCAATATCCAGTTTTGGAATTTGATACAGATACAGATGCAGTTGTAAATCCCTTTAAGTGGAATCTTGAAAAGTTTAAGACAGATAAACTGATTATTACTTTTTTCCCTGATGTCATGGAATCTTTAAAAAAAGATGGTCTCATCGAACCTGAGCGTCACTTTGGAGGAGAAAACCCGGTTGATATCTACCGCTTCACTGAATCGCCTGATATTCTAATTACACTCGGATATGTTGGCTGTCCTGCCTGTGCCGGAAATCTGGAAGTTTTTGCTGCCTGCGGACTTACTAAAGTTATGTTCTGCGGTGGTGGCGGTGTTCTTGATAAATCAATTAAAGTCGGTGAACTTCTGGTTGTTGAAGGTGCAATCCGCGATGAAGGATTTTCGTATCGCTACATTGAGCCTGCCCGTTATATCTACACAGATAAGGCAATTACAAAAAAAGTAACAGATTACCTTGATGAACATAAGATTTCATATCTTACTGGTATTACCTGGACTACAGATGCTATGTTCCGAGAAACAAAAGCCCTTGTTGAAGAACGTAAAGCCGAAGGTGCAAAAATTGTAGAAATGGAACAGGCCGGTTGTATTGCAGTAGCACAATTCCGCAATTTTGATTATGCAGCAATTATCTACGGTGGCGATGATGTTTCGCAGGATGAATGGGACACCCGTTCCTGGGATAAACGAAAGGGTATCCGCTATAATCTTGTAATGTTATGCCGGGAACTGGTTAAGGAAATCTAGAGTTTTTTCATTAAAACAAATCAACCATACAATCTAAATAAATCTCTTCACGAACCTGCAGCTGAAACTCTGGCTTTGTCAGATAGCACAATAAAAACTCAAGAACAATTGCACTGCCAAGTCCACGCCCTTCAATCTTAAAGTTAGAAAAGCCCATTGGCAAATAAGTATTTTTAATATCTTCAATTCCAATAAAACCCGGATTTTTCATCGCTAAAGAAAACTTATAACCGTCTCTTCCTCCAGGCGCCTTGCAAGAATGTTCTGTTTCCTCAAGCCCAAGATTTTTGCGGCTAACATTTTCATAACAAAGAGCACGTTCCTCACAAGCAAAATTGCAGCATTCGTTACATAAAAACTCAACTTTATCTTTTTGTACCTGAGTAAGTCCAGCCAAACAGTCAAAGCTTTTATTTAATCGAAAATCGGGAACTACATAACTGAACTTTGGCTTATTTAATTCAAAAAGAAAATCATCAAAATCCGTAAGAACTTTTGTAGTAGATGAAACCAGATACAAATCAGGATACTTTTCCTGCAAATAATCTGCAAGTAAATCAGAATGAACAATCACGCCGTTTGTTACTTCCCCAGAATGCTCAAACTTTTTACACAATCTGTTGCATTTTTTATCCAAAAGATGTTTTTCCAAAAGCAGCGAATTACTAAAGGTTAGCCTAGACGAAATCTCGTAATCCTTCATCAAAGCAATTACATCATCAATATCGGCGTCACCAAAAGCCGCGCGGCCACCACCCCAAAGGCAATCCGTCGGCGCACCATAAATTGAAGCAATATCACACCAGTCGTAAAAGTATTCTCTGTGTTCCCGATACAAGGGCAGAAAAACCTTGTACAATTCGTAAAATTCAAAAAGTCCGGGAAGATGGTAATGTGCCAAAAATAATGAAGGATTTTGCATTCAATCATTATACATCTAATTTGACAGATTTATACCATCCTCTCGAACTTTTTTAGATTCTAATCCTGCAAAGCCTCGTAGCCTTCTTCTCCAGTGCGAACCTTTACAACATTCTGTACGTCGTATACGAAAATCTTTCCATCTCCGATGTTTCCAGTGTAAAGAACTTCCTTAGCAGCAGCAATAACCAGATCGACAGGAACTTCGCTTACAACAATATCTACCTTAATCTTAGGCAAAAGTGTCATATCCATTTCAACACCACGATACTTGTGAGTACTTCCATGCTGAACTCCGCAACCAAGAACATTTGTCAAAGTCATACCAGTAACATTGATGTCGTTCATTGCAGCCTTAAGTTCATCAAACTTACTTGCACGGGTGATGATTGAAACCATGTGGAACTCTGCATCCGGATGAGATGTTTCCTTGCTTACAGGAATTGCCTTTTCTACCGGAACAACTGCAGAAGAAACTGATTCCTGACTTGCAATTGCGCCTAATCCACCAACTCCAGCTTCTCCTTCAGTCATTACCTGTGGAGCCATAATAAAGCCTGCGTAACTTGAATCAATTCCGTGTTCAAGCTTATCAAGACCGATAATTTCTTCTTCCTTGCTGGCACGTAAACCATGAAGCTTCTTAATCAAGCTGAAGGTAATAATCATACAAACTGTAGTCCAGGCAACAATTGTAAACTCACCAAGACACTGTACACCAAAGTGCTTGAATCCGCCGCCGTAGAATACACCGTTTTCAACGTTGAACAAACCATCACTCAATGTACCCCAGATACCGTTTGCAAGGTGAACTGCAACTGCACCAACCGGGTCATCAATATGAAGCTTAAGATCAAGGAACTCAACAACTACAACTACGATAATACCAGAAACAATACCGATTATACTTGCTCCCAGTGCATCGACAGTTGCACAAGTTGGAGTGATTGCAACAAGACCTGCAAGTGAAGCGTTGAGTGTCATAGAAACATCAGGCTTACCGTTCTTAATCCAGGTAAAGAGCATTGTTGTTACACAAGCAACAGCTGGAGCAATTGTTGTAGTTGTAAATACTGCAGCCAGACCACCTACTCCCAAAAGCTGTGTACAAGCAGCACCGTTGAAGCCGTACCAGCCAAACCAGAGAATGAAGGTTCCGAGAGCACCGAGTGTCAAAGAGTGACCAGGGATAGCGTGTACCTTTGTTACCTTTCCGTTCTTGTCGTAATCATACTTTCCAATACGTGGACCAAGGAACATAGCACCAATCAAAGCTGCTGTACCACCAACCGAGTGAATTGCAGCACCACCGGCAAAGTCCACAAAACCAAGTTGAACCAGCCAGCCCTGAGAGTTCCAAACCCAGCCTGCTTCAATTGGATAAACAACTGCTGAAATTACTGCCGAATAAATACAGTAAGCAGAAAACTTTGTACGTTCTGCCATAGAACCAGAAACGATTGTAGCAGCAGTTGCACAGAATACCAGGTTGAATACAAAAGAAGACCAGTCACCTTCTGCAAAGTTTGTAAACAACTGCATATTTGGTTTTCCAATCAAACCAAAGAAATAATTTTCGCTCATCATCAAGCCGAATCCAAGCAACATAAACATTGGGGTTCCGATACAGAAATCCATTAAGTTTTTCATAATGATATTTCCAGCATTCTTTGCCCTTGTAAATCCAGTTTCAACCATTGCAAAGCCGCACTGCATAAAAAATACCAGTGCGGCACCAATCAGGAACCATACGCTCCAAACTTCACTCATAATATTTTCCTCCTGTTACCATAGAAAAAAATAAGGGCGATAATATCAGACACTGTGCACAAATGCCCGACATCATCGCCGCCTATAAAAAAACACTGTGTCTTTCAAAAAATGAAAAATCACAGCGCCGTTGCCATATATAAAAATATATAAAAAAAGGTCGCAGGATTATCCCTACGACCTCTTTGCCTTAGATGTTCTTTTTATACAACTTGCAGAAAAAAATGTCAATATCCTTTTAAATTTGTTTTAGTAATATTTTCGTTGAATTTTAATTCAACAAACTTGACAATAATCTTTTCGTGTTGTATATTGAATACATATTCAATGAATACACGTTCAATAACATATTTATCATTTATCAGGAGAATAAAATGACAGCAGAAAGAAAAGAAAAAATAATCATCATTGGTGGCGGAATCTCAGGTTTATCCGCTGGAATTTATGCCTTACTTTCAGGTTTCGAAGCAGAAATATACGAAAAAAATTCAATTCCGGGCGGAGAATGTATCGGCTGGAACCGAAAAGGCTTTCATATCGACAACTGCATTCACTGGCTCACAGGAACAAAAAAAGGAACAGAGCTTTACCAAGTTTGGAAAACCTGTGGTGCCCTCAGCGATGACACAGAATATGCAAATATAAATCAATTTTACACTTCAACTTATGACGGAAAAAATGCTACTCTCTGGAATGATTTGGAGCGAACCCAAAAAGAACTGATTGAACTTTACCCGGAAGATGAAGCCGAAATCCGAAAATTCATTCAACATGTGGAATATTCAAAGCAATGTCTTTTCCCGGCTGGCAAACCTATGGAAATGTGGGGCTTAAAAGATTACATTTCTATGGGCAAAAATATGATGGATTTTCCAAAAGTTATGAAGGAGTTCGGAAAAATCTCTCTTGAAGATTACAGCAAACGCTTTAAATCACCTCTTCTTCAAAAAATGATTTGCGATTATCTTCCTAAAGAATACACTGCCTATTCCTTCCTGGTTTCTTATGCAACCATGGCAGACGGCAACGGAAACATCCCGATGGGAGCCTCTTTGCAAATGTCACTCAGAATGGAAAAACGTTTTAAGGAATTGGGCGGAAAGATTTTCTATAATTCCGAAATTGAAAAAATCGAGCTCAAAAAGAAAAGTGCGACGGGAATCAGCCTTAAAGATGGCACTTTTATTCCAGCAGACTACATAATTCCAACAACAGATACCCACATCCTTTTCAACAAGCTGCTTCCGTCAAAATACATGCCCAAAGAACTGAAAAAAGCCTATAAAGCACCAGAATCTTATCCCGTAACAAGCGGATTCCAAATTGCATTTGCCGCAAGCAGGAATTATAATAGGGGTGAAACGGTTTTCATCGATGTTGGCCCTATCAAAATCGGCAACAGAAGCTTTAACAGAATGTATATAAAGTCTTATGGTTATGACCCAATTTTTGTAAAGGACAATCGTCAGGTTATTCAGACTTGTATCAGCCAGAGTGATGAAGATTTTGAATACTGGAAGAGCCTGTCAAAAGATGAATATAAAAACGAAAAAGAGAGACTTGTTTCTCAAGTCCGCGAAGAACTGGAAAAGAACTTTCCTGAATTAAAGGATGACCTGGAAGTTCTTGATTGCTGGACCCCGCTGACTTACGAAAGATACTGCAATGCCTATCACGGAGGCTACATGAGTTTTGTCACAACTCCAAAGGTAAAGCAACTGAAGACTAAGGGCAAAGTTAAAGGAATTGACAATCTTTATCTTGCAGGACAATGGACTAATTCACCGGGGGGACTTCCTGTTGCAGTTTCCAGCGGAAAGTTTGCAATTCAGCGGCTGCTTAAAAGTCTTAAAAAGGATATAAATATATGACAAGAAAAGAACAAAAGGAAGAGCGTAAAAAACAGATTCTGATAACTGCCCTCTCTCTATTCGTCGAACGCGGTTATTATGATACAAAAATTACGGATATAGCAGCGGCAGTTCCCATGAGCGTGGGGCTAATGTTCCATTATTTTGAATCAAAAGAAGAGCTACTGATTGAGCTGGTAAAAATGGGTGCAGAAGGAACAAAATCCATAAGTCAGCCCACAAACCTTGCACCAGACCTTTTTCTAAAAGGATTTTTGAATCAGTTGTTTTCGTATGCAAAAGCTCAGCCCTGGGTTTTCAATATGTTTGTTCTTATGGGACAGGTTAGAAGAGTCGGAATGCCGGAAGAAGCAAGAAAAATCGCCCTATCAATCAATTCAATCGATTTTACGGCTGGTCTCATAAAAAAAGGACAGGAAGAAGGCATATTTCATCAAGGAGATGCAAATACCATGTCAAAATGCTTTTGGGCAGCAGTTCAGGGAATAATGGAAGAAATGGCCATGGATAAAAATATGAATCCCCCAGAGCCCGACTGGCTTGTATCAATTTTGAAATAATTCTCGTTGGGCAAATCGCTCTGTCTTGTACCCGATATCATCTGTCAGTAATGACTAACAACAATTGCCTATTTTTCTCCCATTGTT
>JAILQA010000001.1 GCA_024699205.1 Treponema sp.
CTTTCTTTGGAAACCTTATGGGTGTAAAACCAATTTTGATTGCAGACAGAGAAGGAAATCAGGTTGGCTTTAAAAAGGTAAAGGGACGCCAGACTTCATTCAATGAAATTGTAAAACTCATGAAAGAAGCATTAGAAGACCCGGCTAATCAGACAGTTTATTTATTGCACGGTGATTGTCCAGAAGAAGAAGTTGAACAGTTAAAAGAACTTGTTCAAAAGGAAATTTCTCCAAAAGAAATTTACGTAAGTTTTATTGGACCAATTATTGGTGCTTCATGCGGTCCTAACGTTGTAGGTCTCTGGGCATGGGGAAAAGAAGTAACATACACTACAGGAGCATAGAATGGATATTCAGACTGTAGACGGTATACTTTTTTCCCAGATGATTAACCGGGGAACCAGCAATTTAAAAATACACGCCGAGGAAATCAACAACCTGAATGTATTCCCAATTCCTGATGGAGATACTGGTGATAACATGCTTATGACCATGGCAGGCGGCGACAAAACTCTTGATAAAGCCACAGCAAACCTTTCTGAAACTTCTGAAAAAATTGCAAACGGTATGCTTTTGGGGGCAAGAGGAAATTCTGGCGTTATTCTTTCACAGTTTTTTGCAGGAATTGCAAAAGGCTTTAAAGGATTAGAAAAAGCAGATACCCAGCAGATAGGAAATGCCTTCAAACAAGGAGTTAAACAGGCTTATGATGCAGTAATGACTCCAACAGAAGGAACAATTCTTACAGTTGCAAAAGATGCAACTAATTATGCCTGCAGTATTAATGCTTCTACTCCACTTGAATTTATTGAAGCCTTTATTGAAGAAGCAAAGCTTTCCCTTGCCAGAACCCCAGATTTACTGGAAGTTCTTAAAAAAGCAGGTGTTGTAGATTCTGGTGGAGCTGGACTTTTTTATATTGCCAGAGGAATGAGACAGGCTCTTTTGGGTGATACAAAGGATATCTATCACCAGCATCAAATTGATAATTCAACTGGGAATCAGACAAATCAGACAGGAAAAGCTCCGCTTGATTTGGATAAATTTACAGAAGACAGCGTTCTTGAATTTGGCTACTGCACAGAATTAATGTTGCGTTTGCAAAATGCCAAAACAAATCCACAAGAATTTGATGTAGGAATTGTAAAAAAATTTCTTGAAGGAATTGGTAATTCCGTTGTCTGCTTTAAGACAGGTACAATCATCAAGCTGCATGTACACACTATGACACCAGATAAAGTTCTTGCCTTCTGTCAGCAGTTTGGTGAATTCCTTACCGTAAAAATCGAAAACATGTCCTTGCAGCACAACAATCTTGGTCAGGAAGCCGCAGGTGCAGATAAAACTACTGCAACAGGAAATTCAGCAGGAACATCAGCAGTTATAGACGATTCTGAAGAAACTCTTGAAACAAGAATTAAACCTATGGAAGCAGAACACAAAAAATTTGCACTTGTTGCAGTTGCTGCTGGAGACGGAATTAAACAAACTTTCAAAGATTACGGTGTAGACCAAGTTGTAGATGGCGGTCAAAGCATGAATCCGTCAGCAGAAGATTTTATCAAAGCCTTTGAAAAAATAGATGCTGATACAATTTTTGTTCTTCCAAACAATGGAAACATAATTTTATCTGCTAAACAGGCTGCAAAAATGTATGAAAAAGCAGACATTCGCGTAATAGAATCTAAAACTATTGGCGAAGGTTTTGCCGCAATCACAATGTATAATGCAGAAGCAGAAAATACAGAAGAAATTATTGAACAGCTCAACTCTGCAATGGAAGGAGTTCTCACCTACAGTATTTCTCATTGTGTTCGAGATGCTCAGATAGACGGACTGACTTTGCACCGTGGAAATTACATCGGTTTTTCTGATAAAAAAATCATTGCCACAGAAAAAGACCGCAAGCTGGCAACAATTTCTACAATAGATAAAATGGACTTTACCGACCATGAAGTCTGTATTTTTATCCGCGGAAAAGATTCATTGACGACAGAAACCGAAGAAATTGTTTCCTACCTTAAAAAGAAGGCTCCAAACCTGGAGCTTTACGAAATTGACGGTGGACAGGATATTTACAGCTATATTTTGATTCTGGAGTAATACAATTTTATGATTTTTGCAATTTATCTTATTGCTGCAGTATGCAGTTATTTGATTTCTGCAATAAACCCTGCGATTGAGCTTTCTAAATTGATTTATCACAAGGATATACGCAATGAAGGAAGCGGCAATCCGGGATTTACCAACTTTAAGCGGGTTTTCGGTAGCAAATACGCATGGGTAGTATTTTTGCTTGATATTTCCAAAGCCTTAGTTCTTGAAATAATTTTTGGAGCAATTTTTCAAAAATACACAGGACAAAGGCAATTTGGAATAGCATTTACAGGGCTTTTTGCAATGCTGGGCCATGCCTATCCTATCTGGTACAAGTTTAAAGGTGGAAAAGCCTTTTTGGTAATAATAACAACAATGTATATGGTTGACTGGAAAGCAGGCTTAATTGCAACTGCAGTTCTTGCCCTTTTTCTTTTTACAAGCCATTATATGTCCTTGTCTACAATTATTGCCTTATTTGCAGGAGCCTTTTCCCTTTTCTTTTTCAAAAATGATTTTACTGCTGATTCACTTGGCATTCTCACAAGTCAGTCAGCTTATTACATTACAATAGGAACAATGATTTTTTCTGCACTTTTTGTTGCCGTAAGACACAAGGAAAACATCAAAAATCTTTTCCATGGAAGTGAACGAAAGTTTTACTTCATAAGTAGTAGAAAAAATCAGACAGAAAACCTAAAAAGAGAAGATTAAATATTTATCTAAATATTTATCATTCAGAAACAAATCCCTTTTCGATAAGTTTCTGGATGATAATATTAACAATTTCTTCCGGATTTTTATTGTCGGTTTCAATAATTAAATCAGCAAACTTATAATCGTTATTATCTATACCGTAAAAATCCTTATAGCGGGCAGTATCTTCCCTATCTCTCATGGCAGTAAAATCTTTAATTGCCTGTAAATCACCACCTTCACGGTTAAAAACGCGGCCAGCACGGGTGTCA
>JAILQA010000078.1 GCA_024699205.1 Treponema sp.
ATATGTTTTTCATCAACAAGACCGTCAGATGTAATTACATTTGTATGACCGTCATCATGAATAATCATGTTCATTTTTGCGGCGCGAGAAATCTGCTCATTAATTTCAATACCATAAAGATTGTTTGATGCAAAATCATGCCAATACTTATACCATCTGTCATACTGTTTTGTATCATTTTTGTAATTTGGATAAAACTCGGTTGCTTGTTTTCTTACTTTATCCAATGCGTATAACAAAAATCCTCCGCTACCACAAGATGTATCAAGAACTTTAGATTCATTTTTAATTGGAAGCACATTAACCGCAAAATCAACAATAGGACGAGGCGTAAAATATTGTCCAAAGTTTCCCCTAAAATAATCAGTCATAAAAGTTTCAAAAGCACGTCCTTTGCTGTCCAAATCAGTATCGCTTAAATTTACATTCTCAAGATAACCTACAACAGTACGTATTTTTTCTGGAGTAAGTCGGATGTTATCACGGAAGACCTCTGCATCTTTTTTACGACCTTCTTCATACAATGCAGTTACGCGCTTGTATAAAGTTTCATTTTCTTTATTTCTTCGTTTTATTTCCTTCTGCTTTTTAACTTCTTCAGAATCCCCCTTTTCTGATTTTGGCTCTGTTTCTGTAATAATCTGAAAATCATAAGGCTCGCCCATGCGTCTATCTTTTCGCTCATCCCAAATCTTGCAGAAAATCAATTTATCCAATTCATCAAATGCTTCTGACGGATTCAACTGCCCACCAGCCCACAAAGCATCATGAGCCTGTTTAAAACGCTTAGTTAATTCTGATTGCTCAATTACAGATAAGCCGAAAAATTTCTGCTTTCCTTTTTCTTCCGGTAAGTATTCTGCTCCATATACATATTTATAATTCGCAACTGTTGTAACACCGAACTGAGGAATATCTGGCAGTCTATTACGAGAATTTTTTGTTTTATCTACCTCAAAATATTCTTGTCTGATTTTTGAAGTTACCCATACATATTTCACTTCGCCGGGCAGAGCAAAAGCATAACTGTAAGCCTGTTCGATTGCTTGTGAAAATTCTGCTTCCGAGACTTCTTCTTTTTTGCATTCAACTAAAATATACGGTTCAAGACAAGCATCATCTTTATATACAATAATATCAGCTTCTTTTACTTCTCTTCCCATTGTTACAGGAACAAACATTTTTATGCGTTCTGCACTGTAGCCATAAGTTTGTACTAATTGAAGAAAAATCTCTGCTTGTACTTTTTCTTCTGGATTATTGTAATTGCGTGTTTTATTTTGATTTATATATGTTATTCGACTTTTATCTTCTGTGATTGAGATTAAACCTTTTTGAATTCCTTGTTCGATTAGATTCATTATATACCTGCCTATTTATCTTCTTTTGTAAACTCAACAATATCCCCAATCTCGCAGTCAAGCGCAATGCAGATTTTCCTGAGGCTTTCCATGGAAACGTCTTCTCCTTTGCCCATTTTGGCTACGATATTGCTGGTTATTTTTGCCTGGCGGATTAGGTCGCTTTTGTTCATGTCGCGGTCGATTAGAATTTTCCAAAGTTTTTTATAACTTGTGCTCATTGTAATTATAATATCATAAATCTCTCAAATTTCCAATAAAAACTCACGAAATCGGGAGATAATAAAGTAAATGCGTTAGGGATTGTAGCCGCGAGCCGTAGGCTCGTTCTGGAGCGACCGTAAGGGAGCGGAAGAATGGAGCGCGGGTAGCGCGGAACGGCGGAAAGCCCGACCGACTGCCTATGGCAGGCGGGAACGCCCAAATTTTTCATGTCAATTTCTATGCACATTTCCAAAATCTGTCGCTTTTCCCACACAAAGCTGAAATCTGCACATTGAAAAAAAGAATTTCCATGCTACACTTCTCTCAAGATTGAGATTCCGAAAAAACTTCGGAAAAAGAGGAGACACAATATGCAGACAATCAAATTAAACAACGGAATCGAATGCCCTGTAATAGGACTTGGAACTTTTATGCTCTCACCAGCAGATGCACAGAAAAGCACCCGCGAGGCTCTTAAGATGGGCTACCGTCTTATCG
>JAILQA010000121.1 GCA_024699205.1 Treponema sp.
ATGTAAATGTAATTTCCATTGCTCAGGATGCAATTGTTACTGTAAACGATAGTTCTTATCTTTATGTTGTAAAAGAGGATTCAACCGTAGAAAAGCGTCTGATTACTCTTGGAAAAAATGTAAATGGATATTATCAGATTACAAGTGGTATTGAGCCAAATGAAAAGGTCGTTGTCGCAGGTATGCTTACTCTGACAGACGGCGCAAAGGTAAAAGATATTACTGAAACCGCCAACTAAAATGAAAGGTTAAACTGAAAGACTAAACTGGAGGCACGATTTTGAGTTTAAGCAGAAAAACAATGGATCATCCGGTCCTTATATTGATTGCATTTTTTCTCTTGGGAATGCTGGGTATTTTTACATTCAGTAAGATTGCAATCGCTCTTTTTCCTGAAACAGAAAATCCTTATGTCATGATTATGACATCTTACAAAAATGCTGGTCCTGAATCTGTTGAGCAGACTGTTACCAAGGTTATAGAAAGTGCAGTTGTAAGTGTAAATGGTTTGAAAAATATGACTTCCAATTCTAACGAAGGTTCCTCTACAGTTAGTCTTGAGTTTGATTACGGAACTGATTTGGAAGCCGTAGTTAATGATATACGTGATAAATTAGACAGGGTAGTGCGTGCACTTCCCAGCAATGCCGGTACACCAAGTATAATGCGCTTTTCTGGTGATTCCATGCCAATTATGCGTATTCTTGTGCGTGGTAACCGCTCTATCGAAGATATATCTTCAATTGCAGAAAATACAATCACAAATATTCTTGAACAGGCTGATGGCGTTGCAGAAGCCGGTGTTTATGGTTCACAGTCTCTACAGGTAAATGTTGAACTTGATCAAAATAGACTTGCTGCTTACGGATATACAATTTCCACAGTTACAAGTGCGCTTTCTAAACAGAATCTGGAGCTTGGTGGCGGAAAAGTTCAGGAAGGTTCAAAAAATTATATTGTACGTACAACTGGAGAATACAACAGTATTGAAGAAATAAATGACACTGTAATTTCTACAGTAAACGGATATGATGTAAAGTTGAGTGATGTAGGAAAAGCTTATCTTGGTTATGCTGAAAGCTCTTCTGAGTCTTATATCAATGGTGAAAAAGGCGTTTATGTTTCCATAACTAAAGTTTCCGGTTCAAACTCGGTAATGGTTGCTAATAATGTTTATAAAAAGCTTGATCAGTTGAATGGAATGTTACCGTCGGATATAACAATGGAAATCATTTCAGATGATACAAATCAAATCCGAGAAACTATAAATACCCTTGTAAAATCCTTGTTTGAAGGTCTTCTGCTTTCTGTCGTTATTTTGTGGATATTCCTTCAGAGTTTTAAGTCAACAATTATCATTGCAATTTCTATTCCGCTTTCTATGATTATTACGCTTTTTGCAATGAGCATGTTCGGAATTACTTTAAATATGATGACTTTGACAGGCTTGATTCTTGGTCTTGGTATGATTGTAGATGCCTCAATCGTTATGATTGATAATATTTATGCATACAGGCAAAGGGGAGCCCGGCCTAAAGTAGCTGCAATTCTTGGAACTCAGGAAATGTTCTCTTCTGTATTATCAGGAAACCTTACTACAATCTGTGTATTTGTTCCTTTCTTGTTTTATATTGCTGAACTTGGAATGATGGGGCAAATGTTTAAGGGAATTATTTTTACAATTGTAATTGCTTTGGTTTCATCTCTTGCAGTTGCCGTTTTCCTTGTTCCTGTTCTTGCCGGAAAGTTTTTGCCGCTCACAAACAGAACAGAAAAACCGCTTACAAATCCTGTACTAAAGGTAATTTATGGATTTTTTGAAAAAGTTATCAATTTAATAACCCGCGGATATGCCTGGCTTTTAAATAAAGCTTTGAATAACCGGTTAATTACAATTGAGATTTCGTTAGCAATTCTCGTTATTGCCTTTGCTTTTATTCCAACAATGCAGATAAATATGATGCCTGCAGGAAATGATGATTCTGTTCAGTTGAATATTTCAATGCCTGTCGGTACTACAATGGAAGAAACTAAAAAGGTTGTATTGGCCTTTGAAGATATAGTTTACAATGAAGTTCAGGGCTTTAAGAATGTTACTACGACAATCGGCGGTGGACGACGTTCAACAAACTCTGGTTCAATTCAAATCACTTTGCCCAAAACAGAAGAACAGATTGATTCTGCTCTTGATATCCAGAATAAATTGCGTGCCCACTTTTCTGAGTTTGCCGGTGTAAACTTAAGCTTTAGGGCAGGCTGGCGAGGTCAGATGATGGGTGCCGACATTGATGTAGTTTTGCGTTCAGAAGATTTGAATTCGGCTCTGGATGTGGCAGATAAGATTTCGGAAGTAATATCCGGGGTTGGGGAATGTAGTGAGCCTTCAATCAGTATGAGCCGGGGTCTTCCACAGGTTGAACTTGTAATTGACCGAGAGCGTGCTTATCAGTTTGGTGTTGATGTTACAACTGTTGCAACTGCAATTAACTATGCAATCAACGGTTCTACAGCAAGCGTTTATCGAAATGGTGGAAAAGATTACAATATCATCGTAAGTTATCGACCGGAAGACAGAAAAACAATCAACGATTTGGAAAGCATTTATGTACGAGGTTCAAGTGGAATGGTACCGGTTTCTAATTTCGCTTCATTGAAAAAAGGCGTTGGTCCGGTTTCTATTGCCCGCGAAAATCAGACACGTATTATTCATGTTACCGCAAATATTCTTACAAATACAAACGCAAACATTATTGAAGATGCAATTAAAGAAGGAATAAGCAATTCCTTTATTGTTCCAGATAGTGTTACAGTCAGCTACGAAGGCTCCTGGAAAGACACGACAACTCAAATGCAGCTTTACATGAAGATTCTTGCTATGGCAATCATACTTGTTTTTGGTGTTATGGCAGCAACCTACGAATCCTTTAAGGCTCCGTTAATCAATATTGTTACGATTCCTTTTATGATAATTGGTGTAATCTTCCTTTACAAAGCTGTTGGACAAGCCCTTTCAATCCTTTCTATGGTTGGTTTGATTATGCTTGTAGGTATTGTTGTTAATAATGGTATTATTCTGGTTGACTATACAAATCTTCTGGTTGGACGCGGTGTTCCTGTAAAACAAGCTTGTTTTGAAGCAGGAAAGAGCCGTTTGCGCCCTGTACTTATGACAACTTTAACTACAATTCTTGGTATGCTTCCTATGTGCTTTGCAAAAGAAGGTCAGGCTATGATGGTTCAGCCTATTGGTATGGCGGTTGTCGGAGGTCTTACTTCTTCAACCTTTGTAACCTTGTTTATTATTCCCGTACTCTACAGTCTGGTAATGCATAAAAAGACCAAGAAAAATAAGAATGCAGAAATAAAAACTGAAGAAGAAAAATAGGGTAGTTTTATGGAATATACATATAGAGCAGAAATTATTGCAAATCAGTCCGTTCAGGATGTAATTACTGAATTGCTTGAAGAGAAAATAGAAAACTTTGAATATACAGTAATTCCGGGTATTATGGGCAAAGGTAAGCATTCTAAAAAATTAGGAAATACTGTCTGGCCGGAGTTAAATTTTATTCTTTTTGTCTATACTGATTCTCAGGGAGCTGAAAAAATCAGTGAAATTATTAAAGAAGTAAAAGCCAGATTCCCAAAAGAAGGTATTTCGCTCTTCCTTGTTCCAGGCTTTTCTGAAAGGTAAATAATTGCTGTAAATCTCTTTTTTGCTTCTCATTTTTGCACATATTTTTGCAATCATTGAAAACAAGTTCAAAAATCATTAAAATAATAGCAATTATTTCTTAAAGTATGTAATACATTTTTTGGAGGAAAAATAAGGGCCGGTAGACTAAACTGGTTTTTATTCAAGAAATTATGGAATTTAACGTAGAAGAGTTTAAGGAAAATCTGTCTGCAAGATTGCGACGTCAGTATGGAAAAGACATTTCTCAGGCAAATAAACACGATTTGTTTGATGCAGTTTCAGCTTCTGCATTTGAAATAATTATGCCAAATTGGATGGCAACACGTGCCGAATACGAAAAAAAGCCAACAAAGCAGCTTTATTATTTGTCAGCTGAGTTTTTGATGGGGCGTGCCTTAAGCAACAATCTCATAAATGCCGGAATTAAAGATGCAGTTGAAGCTGTATTAAAAGACATGAATATAGACTTCAACATGATAGAAGATGAAGAGCCTGATGCTGGTTTAGGAAACGGTGGTTTAGGACGACTTGCAGCCTGCTTCCTTGATTCCCTTGCAACTCTGGATTATCCTGGACACGGCTACGGAATCCGCTATGAATACGGAATGTTCGAACAGAAAATTGAAGATGGTTATCAGGTTGAATATCCTGACAACTGGCTTGCCCACCGTGACCCTTGGGAAGTAAAGAGAAGCGACCTTGCTGTTACAGTTAAATTCGGTGGAAATATCGCTTATGGAAGAACTCCAGACGGGCAACCGCGTTTTTATATTGAAAATGCCGAAGAGGTAACTGCAACTCCTTATGATATGCCGATTATTGGTTATGATACAAAAACTGTAAATACTTTGCGTTTGTGGCAGGCTTCAAGTCCTAATGGTTTTGATTTGCAGCTTTTCAACAATATGGAATACAATCGCGCTGTTGAACGCCAGAATAATGCAGAAAACATCAGCCGCGTTCTTTATCCTAATGACAATGGCCCAAGCGGAAAGGCATTGAGATTAAAGCAGCAGTATTTCTTTAGTTCTGCTTCTTTACAGGATTTGGTTCGCCATTATGTTGCTGATTATGGAACAGATTTTTCAAAGTTTGCAGATTTACATGTAATTCAGTTGAACGACACTCACCCTGTAGTTGCAATTCCTGAGCTTATGCGTATTTTGCTTGATGATTACAACGTTGGTTGGGATGAAGCCTGGGATGTAGTTACACATACTTTTGCTTATACAAACCATACAATCCTTGCAGAAGCTCTTGAAAAATGGCCTATTTCAATTTTCCAGGGACTGCTTCCTCGTATTTATCAGATTGTAGAAGAAATCAACCGCCGTCTTGTAATTGAACTCCGTCAGAAATTCCCTAATGATTATTATAAGCATGAACACATGGCAATCATCCATAATAATATGGTTTACATGGCTTGGATGGCAATTCACGCTTGTTTTAGCGTAAATGGTGTAGCTGCCCTTCATACAGAGCTTCTTAAAACTGCAGAATTAAAAGACTGGTACACAATTTACCCTGAAAAGTTCAATAATAAAACAAATGGAATTACTCAGCGCCGCTGGTGTCTCGATGCAAATCCAAAATTATCAAAATTCATCACAGACCGAATTGGTCATGGTTGGGAAAAGGATTTGACTCTTCTCAAAGGGCTCGAAAAATATCTTGATGATGATGCTTCCCTTGATGAACTGATTAAAATCAAAATGGAAAACAAGCAGGCCCTTGCAGATTACCTCAAGCATACACAAAATGAATTCCTTGATTCCGAATCCATTTTTGATGTTCAGGTAAAACGCCTTCATGAATATAAACGCCAGTTCCTTAATATTTTGAACGTAATGTATCTTTACAACCGAATTATTGAAGATCCTTCATATAATTCTCCTGCAAGAACCTTTATTTTTGGAGCAAAGGCTGCTTCTGGTTACCGCCGTGCAAAGCAGATTATCAAGCTTATAAATACTGTTGCAGACCGTGTAAATAATGACCGCCGTGTAAGGGGTAAACTTCGTGTTGTATTTATTGAAAATTACCGCGTAAGTGTAGCAGAAAAGATTTTCCCTGCAGCCGATGTTTCAGAGCAGATTTCAACAGCTGGTCTTGAGGCATCTGGTACATCAAACATGAAGTTCATGCTTAACGGTGCGCTTACCTTGGGAACAATGGACGGTGCAAATATTGAGATCTTTGAAGAAGCTGGAAAAGAAAACGGCTTTGTATTTGGTTTGTCTACAGCAGAGATAAAAGAAATGGAAGCAAATCATTCATACAATCCACAGCAGTATCTTGACTGTAATCCAGCCCTTGCAAAGGTTGTTGAACAGCTTGTTGATGGTACTTATGACCCATCTCATCAGTTATTCAAGGAACTTCATGATTCTTTGATTTATGGTGTAGAAGGTCAGCGCCCGGATGTTTATTATGTTCTTGCTGATTTTGAATCATACACACAG
>JAILQA010000146.1 GCA_024699205.1 Treponema sp.
TTTATTACAAAGTTTACATCAGGAAGCTTTTTAAATGCCCAGCCAATAAACAAAGCAGAAAGCATGCCTGTTGCAGCGCCAATACAAGTGTTCAAAAGAACCTGAGGAACAATATCATTAAAGGCAAGAGTTGAACCTCCATTAAAACCGAGCCAGCCGAACCATAATATAAATACACCGGCAACTGTCATGGGAACATCACAGCCCTGTATTTCACGAGGCTTACCTTCCTTTGGAAAGCGTCCCTTTCTTGCTCCTAAAACAATAATGCCGGCAAGACCAACATAACCGCCAACAGAGTGGACAACTGTAGAGCCAGCAAAATCAACAAAACCAATTTTATAAAGCCAGCCTTGTGCATCAGAAATAAAAGAAGGTTGAATGCCTGCCCATGCCCAATGTCCAAAAATCGGATAGATAATCAGAGACATCAAAAAAGTTGAGATTATGTAAGAGGAATACTTCATTCTTTCTGCAACTGCACCCGAAACAATTGTTGCGCTGGTGGAACAGAACATTGCCTGAAAAAACAAAAATGTGCCTATATTAAAATCAATATTTTTTCCAGCTCCGGGAACAAACCCGGAATGTCCGACCAAGCCTGCTGCAGAAGTTCCGAACATAAGAGCAAAGCCTACAAGCCAGTAAACAAAAAGCGAAATACCAATATCTGTAAGATTTTTTATTGCAACGTTAATGCTGTTTTTTTCGCGGGTAAGACCAGATTCAACCATAGAAAAACCAGGCTGCATAAAAAATACCAGTGCTCCCGATACTGCTACCCACATTGCATCTACAATACTATTCATAAGAAACCTCCAGAAATAAAGCAAGAAATTGATTTAAACAAAAAAAAGACAGAGCCGCTTTTTGGCGACTCTGCCTTTCGTTTATGCAATACTTATACTATTTTTAAAAAGAAAATGCAAGAGAGAGGTATTATTTTTTTTATGATATTTATTTGCTTGACACCTCGGATAGCACCCATCCTATTTACACGAACATCCATTATGAAATTATAGATCACATGGTTTTGTGTGAATTGTCACTGATTTCACCTGTCTTAACAGAATTATTTTGATGACTGATGTAAATTTACTCAGACTGGTTCGTGCCGCTCATAGGCGACTGGGATTGCGATTACGATGATAATTACGGTGGTCAGACCCGGCACGTAAAAGGCGAATGGATTTTCCGGCGATTTTTATAAGCACATCGTCATGTAAACAGGCAAAAATGTAATATCATTATTCTGGACTAGATCCTTCGTGTATATAATAAAGCGCTCATGTTTTTTAGGATTATATTTCTCCAGATAATAGTCAAAAGATTCATGATTTTTGTAGGAAGATGACTTAACTTCTATTGGACAAAGATGACCATCTTTTACAATTAAAAAATCGATTTCATATCTTTGCTCGGTTTTCTTTCCTGTCGGTGTGTAGTAATACTCGTGAAAGAAAAGCTCATAACCTCTTGCCCTGAGCATCTGTGCAACCATGTTTTCCAAAATCATTCCAAGATTAGCTCCTAAATGCCCTGTAATGATTTTCCTATACAAGTCTTCCTGAACTATATTTGAAGTTCTCAGAATCTGAGTAATAAGAAGGCCTGTATCTCCCATAAAAAGCTTGAAGTTATCAGATTCTGCAAATAAATCAAGAGTAATCTGTGGATTCGTTACATTCCGACAATAGTTTCCGATCATTGACTCCGCAATACATTTTACTGAATACACATAATTTCTAAAGCGAGCATTTTCATTTATAACTGAAAACTTAAATTTTGAATTATGATTTGAAAGCTGTTCTGGAATCGCCTTAAAAATTGCGGTCGCTTTTTCATTATTTTCATCATCATATTTTCCAAGATCCTCTTCATACAGTGCAAGAATATTTCGTTTTACCATATCAATTTCCTGGTAAGTCTTTCCCTGAACGTAGGCATCTATGGCCTGTGGCATTCCTCCAACTGCAAAATAAGTCCGGAATGTTGTTATTATCTTCCTGTGAATTTTATCTCCTACAGGAAGTCTTTTTTCAAAACATTCTTTTATAAAAGGAGCAGTCACATTGTCCCCTGTCGCCCAAAGAAATTCTTCAAAATCCATCGGATACAGTTTTCTTTTATCTTCTTCCGAAGGAATTACAATTTCCTGACTTCTCTTTTTTATACTGATGAGAGAACCAGTCTCGATGTAATGATAACGACCGTCTTTTACAAGATATTTAATTGCCTCTCGTGCCCGAGGGAACTTTTGTACTTCATCAAAAATGATAACTGAATTATTTGACTTTAAGCCTTTCCCCGCGAAAAGAAACAGATTTCGGAAAAAAACATCCATGTTTCCCAGATTCTCGAAATTATCTTTAATATCCCTGGATGCGTTTACAAAATCAATGAGGAGATAATCATCATATTCGTTTTTTGCAAATTCTTCCGCAATGGTGGACTTTCCAACACGACGTGCACCGTCAATCATAAGTGCGGTCTTTCCATTAGAAAGTTTCTTCCACTCCAGCATTTCGTCGTAAAATTTTCGCTTAAAAGTTATCATAACTTGATTATATACCGAAAATAAAACATTTGAAAGTGATATTTTTCACGAAAATAAAACATTTTATTAATCATTTTTTACCGAAAATAAACTATTGTGGCATCAGGCAGACAAAAGAGGACAAAAATTGACAGGATTTCTTCTGCAGCTCCGTATAGAATAAAACCATAAAGAGAAGGAGTGTGACAAATGGAGTGGCTAACCTGCATTCGGAAAGCTATTGATTACATGGAAAAGCATCTGGAAGACAATATCAGTGCGCAGGATGTTGCCGAACAGGTCTTTATGTCCTCATTCTTTTTTCAGAAGGG
>JAILQA010000241.1 GCA_024699205.1 Treponema sp.
TATAAAGAATATAATCGATTTTATAATAACACATTATTATGAGGCTAAGAAATGATTATTAAGCTTGAAAACAATTATTTTACAACAGAAATATCAACAAAAGGCGCCGAGTTGCAGAATCTTGTTCGCAAAAGCGACGGAAAGGACATCATCTGGCAGGGAGATAAAAGTGTATGGGGAAATCATGCACCAATATTATTTCCCTTTGTGGCGAGGTGCTGGGGCGATTATTTTATAATTGATGGAAAGAAATGTGAATATACACGAAATCATGGATTTGCCCGCGATTTGGAATGGAAATGTACTTTGCAAAGTGGGGATTGTGCAATTTTTGAGCTGACAGAAAGCGAGGATACTCTATACCGCTTCCCTTATTCTTTCTGCTTAAAAACAGAATACAAGCTTACAGAAAAAGGAATCGATTGGAAAATTACAGTAAAAAATACAGATGATAAACCTTTTAAGTTTGGATTAGGAACACATGCGGCATTTAGTCTGAATGGAAACAAGGCAGAAGATTTTGTAGTTGAGTTTGAAAAGAAAGAAGCTCTGACAGCTGTATGCTGCACACCAGAATGCTTTCTTGTAAGAGATAAAAACGGAAAAGCGCCGGTAACAAAACTTTTTGGCGAAGACAAAGCTGGCATAGTTCCGGTTACGAGTGCAGGATTTGGAAACGGACAGTTATTCACAAATATCACCTCTGATTGGGTAGGATTAAGAAACCGTGTTGATGGTTCTATAATCAAGATTCAGACAAAAGGATTTCCATACTGTATGCTCTGGCAGAATACAAAAGGAGCACCGCAGTTTGTTTGTCTGGAACCCTGGCATGGAGTTACTGACTCAGAAAACAGCGACCATATCTGGGAGAATAAAGTTGGGATGAATGAAGTGGCTCCGTGGGAAGAGTTTGTTTGTGAACAGAATATTTGGGTGGAATAATAAAATGAGTTAAAAAAAAAGTCTCCTTCATAATAAGAAGACTTTTTTATTGAAATATGAAAAAAAATCTATTTACTTCGACTCTTTATAATCTCCGCTACCTTCTTTACATCCTGAATCTTACCTTTGGCAGCAACAAGAAGTGAATCATCGCTATCTACAATTACAACATTGTCCAGACCGATTGTTGCTATTGTACGTTTGCCACCGCGGATATAGCTTGAAGTTGTATCAAGGGCAATTACATCATCCCCCTTAATAACATTCATATTTTCATCTTTTTTGCTGATATCGTACAGGGCACTCCAAGAGCCAACATCATCCCAGCCAGCATTAAGCTTTACGATTTTTCCTTTTGTTGTTTTTTCCATTACTGCATAGTCAATTGAGTCACCTTTTATCTGACCAAAAGATTCGCTGTCAAGACGGATAAAATCAGTTTCTACGGTTGCTTTTTCAAAAGATTTAATTGCAAGGTCTGCCATCTGAGGATTATGAGCTTTTAGTTCATCAAGGAAAGCAGAAGCTTTAAAAACAAACATTCCACTGTTCCAGGAATATTCACCACTAGCAAGATATTCCTGAGCTTTTTCAAGACAAGGTTTTTCTACAAACTTTTCAAGAGTGTAGGCGCCATCTGTTTCTGAGCCACTTGCTTTTACATAGCCGTAGCCAGTTGCAGGGAAAGTTGGAACAATTCCAAATGTAACAAGAAAACCTTTTTCGGCGTTCTTTGCAGCTGTAAGGACAGCCTTCTGGAAAACAGGAACATCTGCAATAACGTGATCACTAGGGAGAACCACAACAACAGCATCCTTATCCTGCTTTATAGCGGCACAACAGGCAGCTGCGATTGCAGGGGCAGTGTTTTTTGCCATAGGTTCAAGAAGAATTGTTGGTTTTGTATTGCTAACCTCTCCAATCTGCTGGGCAACCATAAAACGATGACTTTCTCCACAGGAAATTATTGGAGAACCAATTTCAAGACCTTTAAGACGAAGCAAGGTTTCTTGAATCATAGTACGCTCTGTAACAAGAGGTAAAAACTGTTTTGGATGCCCGCCCCATGAAAGAGGCCATAGACGGGTTCCGGCGCCACCGGAGAGAATGATTGGGATTATTGTCATATTTGAATTATAAGAAAAATACAATTACAAATCAACATATCAAACTTTTTCTATAAACCATCTGAATGTCTCGAAAAGAGTTTCGGTTATATGCACATCAGGAACTATAAAATGGAAATATTTCAAGCACTATCATTGATTAATGAAGAATAATGGATTTGTGTTTTTATTCAGAAACGAAATGGCGAACTAAATCCAATTATTGTGAATTAGCTTTTTTTTCTGCCATTAAGACTTATTTAGGTCCTCTATTTCTTTTAGTATTAGTATATTAAAAAAATTACGTTCCTTATCAAATATCCATCCAAATTTATTAAAATATTTAATAGCACTTTTTATGTGAATCATAAGCATTTTTTTGTTTTTATAACTTTCTTTTGCATGATCATGCACAATTGTTACATTTGGATAATAAACAGTTTTTGCTACTCTGTGTATTCTGCGAATTAAATCAAAATCCTCACAGTACATAAAATAACGATCATCAAAGAAAAGGTTATTTTCTTTCAGCGTTG
>JAILQA010000231.1 GCA_024699205.1 Treponema sp.
TGCGTTCCCTATTTATTATAAGAGGATCATTATGGGAGCACGTGGAGAACTTTTTACAACCCAAATCAATCTAGATAACCGTTCATATTTTTTTAATGTAAAAGAAAACCGCACAGGAGATGTTTTTCTCCAGATTGTAGAAAGCAAAAATAAAGACGGAGCAGAAGGTGACCGTCGTCAGATTGCTGTTTTTGAAGAAGACATGCAGAAGTTTTTGCAGGGATTAACAAAATCTCTGGACTTTGTAGAAAAGAACCGAAAAGACCGTCAGAAGGCAAACAGAGAAAAGAAGGCTGCAAAAGAAGCTAAATACGGAAAAGGAGCTTCAGAAGGCGGAAAGAAGGTTTACCGAATCAAATCTGAAAAGAAATCTGAAAATCCTAACGATGGAATCAAAAGAACTGGAAGAGTTCACGTAATGAGCAAAAAACCCGAAACTACAGAATAGTCTTTCAGACAAATTAAAAGATTTATAATTTAATACTTAAAGCTATGCCGCTGGATTGGAGAAGGTCCAATCTGACGGCATATTTTTTTGTGGGCAGGAGTTGGATATCCTTTGTGTTTTGCATAACCATATTCTGGATAAAGTTTATCCATTTCGACCATAATTCTGTCACGATAAGTTTTAGCCAGAATAGAAGCGGCCATCACGCAGGGATACTTTCCATCCGCCTTGGGTTCACACCTGCATTCAACCGGCACGTCAGGGCATTTTGTTCCGTCCGTAATAGCGGCAATTTTTATTTTATCATAAGCAATAGCGTTCGATTTGCACCATTCAGCAAGCTTTGTATTCAATTCATCAAAGGCAAGTCGCATTGCAAGCATAGTCGCCTGTAAAATATTTATTCTGTCAATTTCTTTATGGTCAACCAGTCCGATTCCCCAGCAAGCTTTCTGTCTGATTATTATTTCGGCAGCATTTCGTTTTTTTTCAGAAAGTTTTTTTGAATCATTTAAAATTTCAACAGGAAAGTCATCGGGGAGAATTACAGCAGCAGCACTCACAGGCCCGGCAAGAGGACCGCGCCCAGCTTCATCAAAACCAACTTGCAAAAGATTTATCGGCATAGTTTAGAATCCATAATATTCATTATTTGATTCGCTTACAGAACATTTAGGATCCTTAAAAACAGGGAAAGAATTATCTGTTTTTTGAAGTTGTCCACGGAATGAATTATCAGTTACTGAGCCTTTTACATCAAATAATTCACCTATTCTTCCCTTTTTGCCAATAATTTTAAGGGAATTGTTTTTCATACTGATATCGCCTTCATTTAAGGAAAAAGCAACTGCCGTATCAGATGTAAGGTTGATCGAAGAATTTTGAACTTTAAGTTTTGTCTTAACTCCCGAAACACAAGAAGAATAGATTTTTGAACTAATTGCAATAATATCATTTTTCAGGTTCACTGATGAAGAAAAGCCGTCTATAAGCGTTCCATTTTTACCAAATTGTGCAGAAATCTGACAGTTTGTCAAATCAAGAACGGAATTTTCAAGTTTAATCAGAGGGGTGGACTGTCGCAGAGAAATTTCATCTGTACCAGAAAGTTCCATAAGACAATTATCTACAGAAAAGTTTGAATTACGGATTACCAGCGAACTTTTTGGAGGAAAAAGCAATTTTGCAGTTCCATCAGTGATAATTGAACAGTTAGATGAAAGCACAACCTGTTTTTGAGGCATGGTTATCTGGCCCTTTACATGAAGCCTTGCATAAGAGCCCTTGTTTACTGAATCGATGCACTGCTCAAAAGAGCTGTAAGGTTTTTCAATAGTTCCGTCAGCAAGCTGAGGATCAGCATTTTCATCTAAATAATAATTGTACTGGTCAATAATTACACTGTATTCGGAAACATTACCGACATTTTCTCCATTTACAGAATAGGCACGAACTTTAAAATAAACAGTTCCTTCCCCCTGGGGTTCCATTACAAAAGAAAGAGATGGGGAATCAGCCTTTTTATATGCCGACATTTTTACATTATCAAAAATTTCCGAATCGGCAGCATAACTCGCAGACATATCCCTCAAAACTAATGGGGAACTGGTTGAAACATACAAGTCACAATTTTTTTCACCCGAAATAGAAACTTTTACGGGTAAGCGGGAATAAAAAGATTTTGCCGTAGAAGTAATCACAGGATTTGAAGGTGGACGCTTTTTTATATCATAAGAAGCATCCATTTTTCCCTGATAGACAGAGTTTGAAAAAATACCTATATCAAGTTTTCCAGAAGCATTATCGCCATAAAAAGTGTCTGCACCAATTGAAGAATACAATTCCTGATAAGAATTTTCTGTTTCAGACAAAATAGAAA
>JAILQA010000255.1 GCA_024699205.1 Treponema sp.
TGAGATATTCAAAATCCTGAATGCCAATTGGCAAAAGTCTGTCTTCTATAATTGTAATTATAACATAGAGAATAATTATTATCTAGGAATACATAGTATGTATGATAAGCATTAAGATTCACTATAAGAAAAAAATCCCACCATGCGTGAGCACAGTGGGATTAAACTGTGTGAATTAGGATAATGCTATTTCATCTGAGCTGTTTCGATAGCATCTGAAGCAGCACCTATCTTTACTGCATATCCCAAAATTGGATATGCATTTCCGTTGGCATCTTTTTTACCATTTCCATAAATCTGACCACAAGATTTGTCACCCGTATAGTAACCATTTGGCTCATTCGTATTTGAATTAGTTCCTGTTGTATATGTTGTCTTTATAACACCAGTATCCTTATTCTTCCAAACACCTACGTTAATATCATTATGTTGATTACTCTGCATTTGTACAGTTTTTGAAGTTGGTATAATAGTTGATTCCCATGCCATTGTAAATTCATCATTATCGGAACCAGCAGGTGCATATGTTGATGTATCTACTCTATATGCAAGTTTTGGTCTAATTGCACTCGTAATGTAATAACCAATATAAGGTATCCAATCATTTCCAACTTTAGCAACATCTAAAGTAATATTACTTCCTGTAACACCGTTTGAATCAACAACACATGTATTGAAATTAGCTGTTTCTGTTGCTTTTCCTCCAAAACTGCTTGGCAAATATGCATAATTTAGATCAAGATTTACAGGATCATAACAAGCAATATGTACACCACCGTCATTATCAACTGCAACTTTACAATACTCACCAGCATTTGCCATATCTGATTTATCATTAAATACTCTTACTGGGGTTGACCATCCTGTTGCTGTTTTATTTCCCTGCCTGTTAGTCACTGGCGATTCATTATAAGTATACCTCAAACATCTGTCTGTAGCATCATACCAAACCAAAACAACCACATCGTCTACATTAGTGGCATTAGTTATTGTTCCATTTGCAGAAACAACTCCGATAGAAACATAAGAGCCTGAATTTCTACCGGTATTACTTCCTGTAACCATTTGTACATCTGAACTAGCACTATTTGCATAAGTATAAGGGGCACCAGCTGTTTCTGTATCCCTAAATGCCTGGAAATTCTCTGTTCTTGTAGAACTTGTATATCCATACCTGAACCTTATTTCATCATTCAGCTGATCATAATAAGCCATATACAAATATGTATAATTAGTATTATTTCTTCGATGAACACTTGTTGTTAGTGAAGGACTTTGGAATCTCTGCTTATCAAAGTAGTTTGTACCAGTATTATTACCAGCAGCATCACCTTTTTGTCCTATTGACTCAAGACGTAATGAGTTTGAACTTGCATATGAACCATTCTGTTCTCTGCTTGCATTACCCCAACGGCTAGTCATAAGCTGGAATTTGTCCGCACTGTTAGAGTTAATATCTCCACCAGCTGCAACACCATAAGAAAAACCAAGTTTATCATAAGTGAAGCCTACACTAGTAAAGAAGTCATAACTTCCCATCCAGTAAGTGTATGAATAATTCTGTTTTCCTGTTCCACCACCCATACTAAAGTACAACGGTCCGTTTACAAAGGCGAATCCTACTTTGTCATTGTTTGGATTTATCTTCATAACAGGTTGTTCAATCTTTCCACTGATAGGTACAACATGTGTATTATCAAACTGCCATACATCAAATACAACATCATCTGTAAGCAAATTATTATTATCACCGTTCGGCTGACGATTGTATGCACATACTGCATAATTATCAGCCGAATAAGTACCAGTGTAACTACCTTTAGAATCATTGTTATTCTTATTATTCAACATTTCTATGTCACTTACTGTAAGAACTACATTTCCAGAAGACAAACTTGGAATTGTTACTGATATATAGTTACCATTTGTATTATCTGTTCCATGAGAGTTATATGTTGCATCTGTTATTGCTGCTTTAGTGGTACCGTCTGCATTGAACAAATTAAATCCATATAAAGTGACTGTCTCGTCGTCTCTAACAGGGTAGTGTCCTAATGCCGTTCTACTATAAACAGTAGGATTTTTCTTATTAACAGTACTTAAAGATGTTGTAACAGATTTTATATACGGCACAACATCCATCCTGTACCTACCAGTATAAGCACCAATTGTAGGGTTAGTCTCACTAGGTGTATCACCACTCTTTGTAACAACACCAGAGAATGGTGCATCTCCGCCGCCTTGTGGTGTTCCCGTCACGGTAGTAGTATTTGTACCCCATTCAACTGCACTACCAGTCCATGTTGGCTTACCTTTATCTTTTGCAGTTGCAGTTACAATAACGTCAGTTGAAGCAACATCAGCTACATAAGCGGTATCAAGATACAATATCCAATGTACAACGTGGCCATAATCCTGAGATGTTTCTGGAACACGGTTGGTTGCTTCTACGTTAGCTGGGAGCGCAGTAATAATTCCTGCTGCTAACAAATCTGCGTAGGTTGCCTGAGAAACTTCGGCTGCCCAACCAACAGGTTCATCTTCATCACCAGTTGGAATTGCACCATTTGTAAGAGAAGAAGCACATGTCCAAGTTCCATTATTATAAGTTGCAATCGTTGTATTTGTTGTTCCCAAACCGCCCATAGCTTTATCGAACTGAACTTTAATTTCCCTGAGGACACCTTCATCCTGAGCAATACCTTCAATCTTAATCTTACCGGAAACCTTAGGGTCATTATCATATTCGCCAGAAGTTGTACCATCATAACCATCTGCAAATACCCAATCCTTAGCAAGCTCAATATGACCATTATCCTTAGAATTACCGAACAAGCTGTTAGAACTGCTGTTGTTCCAATAGAAT
>JAILQA010000286.1 GCA_024699205.1 Treponema sp.
TGTTTGGATTTACATGCAGCACTTTAATAAATGAACTTAAAGAACATCAGACAGACGCCTACACCGCATTTGAAAACGTTCCAAATGGTAAAGCACCAGTTTTTAAAGAAGTAAACGGGTTTAAATATGTTGCTTCATGGAAGGCAATGGATGAAGCGTATAAAAACGTTCCTGTTATTGCAATCGATAAATCTGTTGCCGAAAAAACAGACATTGCCTGTGCCGTACGTTCAACATTCAACTGGGACGATATTGGCAGCTGGGATGCATTTGAAAAGCTTTTTAATCACAATGTTGGTAAAGCAGTAGAAATTGAAAGCGAAGGAAATTTCATCTATTCTGACATGCCGGTTGCGCTTTGCGGAATCAAAAATGTCGTTGTTGTTATTAAAAACGGCAGGGCTTTGATTATGAAAAAAGGAAAAAGCGCCTTAGTCAGAGACGTTGTAAAACAGATGAAAAATTCAAATGTGTAATTGCACCCGCTAATGCATCGGCAGCATGATCTGGTTTAGGCTCTGTTTCAAGACCTAAAAGAAGTTTTACATATTTTTCTACAAGTTTTTTATCAGCGCCTGCGGTTCCTGTTACAGACTGTTTTATCTGGTTTGGAGTATATTCTCCACACGGAATACAATTCTGGGCAAGGCATAAAGCAACAACTCCCCTTGCCTCTGCAACTGCCATTGCGCTGGTTACATTTTTTGCAAAGTACAAGGTTTCCATTGCAGCTTCCGCTGGTTGATATTCAGAAATAACAGCACAAAGTTTGTTGTAAATTGCGACAAGGCGCGTACCGTGCTTTTCTTCCGCTTTTGTTTCAATTACGCCATAAGTAACCAGTTTCATACGGTTATCTTCATAATCTATTATTCCAAAACCTGTGGAAGCTAAACCCGGATCTATTCCTAAAATACGCCTTTTTTTCATAAATTCTGCCTTCTGCAAAAAAAAAGCACCTTGCAAAAAAGCGAGGTGCCATTCAATCAATAAAAGCTATTATGCTTCCGGTTCAAAATCATCCGGATATTCAGCTGTGTGATAAACGTTCTGAACATCATCATTGTCTTCAAGTTTATCAATCATTTTCTGAACTTTAGCTGCTGTTTCTTTATCAACAGGTGTATATGCATCCGGTACAAGACCAACATCTGCAGAAAGTGTTTCAAAACCTTTAGCTGCAAGAGCATCTGCAACTGCAGAGAATGCATCAGGAGTTGTTGTAACAGTAATTACACCGTCTTCATTAACGATATCATCAGCGCCAGCATCCAAAGCAACTTCCATTACTTCGTCTTCACTTACTTTTTCAGCATCAAGTTCAATAGTACCTTTTCTCTGGAACATACGAGAAACAGAACCAGAAGTTCCAAGGTTTCCGCCGCTCTTTGAGAAAATATTTTTAACGTCAGCTGCTGCACGGTTCTTGTTATCTGAAAGAACTTCAACCATTACAGCTACACCGCCAGGAGCATATCCTTCATATACGAATTCTTCGTAAGCTGCTCCGCCGTCTTCACCTGTACCCTTTTTAATGGCACGTTCGATATTATCTTTTGGCATGTTTGCAGCGCGTGCTTTAATTATAACTGTACGAAGTCTTGGGTTAGAGTTAGGATCTCCACCACCCATACGAGCTGCAATAGAAATTTCCTTAATAAACTTTGTAAAAATTTTACCACGTTTAGCATCTGCAAGGCCTTTTGCGTGTTTAATGGTGGCCCATTTACTATGTCCTGACATGGGAACTCCTTAATTATTTGAAATACAAACTGAATATTATAGTAATATCATATATTAAAAAAGATTTCAACTATATAATTTTTCGTCAATCACAAAAGTATTAATGCTGTTTTTTGACGGAAATACTATATAATTTATTGTGTAAACGTTGTTGCGAAATTTTTAAAGATATATAAAATATGAAGTAGTGAGGATAAAATGAAAATTAAGAGATTATTTATTGCAATGAGTTTTTCATCATTAATTTTTATTTCAGGATGTGATAAGGAAAAGCCGCTTCCTGCAAGTTCTCCAGACCCAACTTCAATGTTCGGTGTAGACCGGAATATAAATATAATGACAATTGATAATTATCTTGGCAGAAGTGATGTTGCTTATCGCGACATGCGCATGCTGTTTGATCCGGCCGACTATGTTTTTATAGGCGGAAATCCGGATCTGGATGCAACAATAAAAGGTTTTAAAATCGTTCCATATCCTTTCCTTGCTTCCCTTTCTGAACTTCCTGTAAAAGGAGCGTATAAAGGAAATACACTTTATACATTAACATGGGACAGTTTTGGAAATATAGAAACTGCAACTGCGAATTACGATGAATCCCTTATGATTCTGGAAGATTTGTTCCCGAAGGATAAGGTTATTTTTTTAATGTGCGGTGGCGGCGGTTATGCTGGAATGACAAAAGCTCTGCTTATAAAACTTGGCTGGGATGAAAGCAAGCTTTATAACATCGGCGGAAACTGGGCATACCAGGGCAAAAACAGCTATGAAATTATTAAATATGCTGAAAATCCAAATGAGCATAATATTTTTGCAACATGGCGTGCAGATTATGCATATATTGATTTTTCAAAACTTCACAAAAAATAACTGGCTATGAAAACTTCAGGGCATAAAACAAAACACGGAATAAAAATTCGATTTATAAATATAATTTCCATTATTATTACAGCAATTGTATTCTGCTTTATTCTTTATATTTCAAATAAGGTTAAAGAAGAATTTTTTGCGATGGAAAGCATTTTTGAAAAAGTAAAAATCTGTGAAAAAGATTCAAATATTTTACGTGAAAGAACAGAGTTCCTTACTGAACAGGCAAGGCTTTTTGTTGCAACTCAAAAAGAACAGTATGCAAAGTCATATATACATGAAATTTTTTATGCCCAGACAATGACAAAGGCCGTTGATTCAATAGAAAATGAATGTAATTCAAATCCCATGGCAATAAAAAGGCTAAAAAACATCTTTGTTCAGTTAGGAAAATTAGCTGAGATTGAAATTTATGCCATCCGACTTACTTATAACTCAATGAATGATAAAAATCTTCTGAAAGAAATCGAAAATATTGAAATAAAGCCAGAACACAAAAATCTATCTAAAGCTGAACAGATAAATATTGCAATGAATCTATTATTTGATTATAGCTATGTAAGTCAAAAAGATCGTATATATGAAAATTTTGAACTGACCATTGAAGCAGTTGAACAGCAAATCAGAAAAGAGTTTTCGGACAAAACATTTGAACTCGGAGAAAGTTTAAAAAGGCTCAGATTTTCTTATTTTATTCTTCTTATCGCTACAGTTCTGATTTTTGTTTTGTTCATTGTTCTTATAATCAATCCGCTTAAAAAAATAAAAGAACTGATAAAAAATGATGAAACCCTTAACTTTAAAGGTGCTTTTGAATTAGTTGAAATTTCAGAGCGCTATAATGAGCTGCATAATATAAAAGCAAACCGTGAAAAGAATCTTATAATAAAAGCCGAGTATGATGAGCTTACGGG
>JAILQA010000293.1 GCA_024699205.1 Treponema sp.
TGCACACTGACTGTTGCAAAAGACAATAACTTATATCCATTACCGTACAGCGAGGAAACTGTAAGACAAACGTCCAAAGGCTATTCCCTGCCCTGTGTTCTTTTTAAAAGACAGAAAGAAAAATACATTGAAACAGAAAAAGAAGTAAACGGCTGCTTTATAACTTTATTAACAGCCTTAAACATAGCATTCCTTTTTAAACTTATTAATAAGCTGGAAGACACTTTTGATATTTATACTGACCGCATTTGTGAAACGACTTTATATAAAAATCTTACAATCAGAAGTTTTGAATTAAGAGCTTATAACTGTAAATGCTATTTCTTGAAGATTGAACTTAAACATGGAAATGAAACTTATGTTACTTCATGGCCTGTTGCCATGCCTTTATTAAAGCCAGTAAAAGCTCGCCTTTATTATTTTGATGGTCACAAAGTGTTCTGTAATAACAAGAACATTCCATTGATTTACCATTTTGAACTGACATGTGCAATTGAAGAGAACTATAAATATGTTCTGACTTTATATTTTCCACTTAACACAATTTTTTATCCAGTTAATTCAAGAATTGAAAAACTAAGTCTTCCAATAGATGAAACTGATAATGCCAATCTTGTAATTAACGACTTACAGCCTCTATCTGATTTATGCGACATAAACAGCACAGATACAGTTTTAGTTTTTCAAAAGTATGCTGTACTTGGAAGCATTGATTTTACAATCCGGAACAAAAAGCAGTTCCTTGAAATAAAGCTTTAGGAGTCTGCATGAAGTTCTATGAATTACCTTCAAACATGAATGCCTTATTGGAAAAAGAAAACACTCGCTTTTTTGTTCGTGTTTGTTTTGCATTAAGTGACGGAAGTTTTGTATTTGTAAAAGAAAGCGACATTTTAAGCTGCGTTATCAATTCTTATAAATCAGCTGAGGGCGGAACTGTAAATAACGGTGAACTTGTTTTAGATAATACATCGGGCATTTACAGTGTCGAATATAACAGTGAATACACCTCTGATTTGAATGTTTTAATTTATTATGCCTTTGGAAATTCTGAAAACAGCTTTTTGCGCTTTAATCTTTTTGCCGATAAAAACGGCTTTCAGTGTGAACAGACAGGACAGAAAGAAAAGATTACAAAGATTAAACTTATAGATTTATCTGAAAAACTTAATGATTCAAAGTTACAGAATAATTGGACTGACAGTCAAATTTTAGTTGATAAAGTTGTATGTGATAAAACCCAAGTTGAAAACTCACTTGTTCATCTTTTAGCAAAACGCGCTGGAATTGATTCCAGTCGAATAAATGCAGCAAACCTACCCTTTAGAATCCCTTATGTAAAAATTGATACAACGGCATGGAAAGAATTATGTGCACTGGCTCGCGCTTATAATGCCTGCGTTGAATGCGGTAAAGATTTACTTTTAAGTTTTACCGAAAGCCCTTATGACAGGGAAAATGTATTTAGTGATGAAAGCGGCTTTTTCTTAAACGAAAGCAATATTACCCATTACAGATATTTTAATAAAAGTGAAAACTATGCAAATAACATCCGCCTTAAATATACAAGATATGTAGAAACTGAAAGGCAGGAACTTTGGACGTATTCAGATACTCCTGTCTGGTATGACGAAAACATGCAGGCCTGCTATCCGTTTACTGATGATTCAAGAAACATTATTTCAAATAGAAACTATGAAGCTCTTTATACTGCTAAAAACACAGAAGGTCTTAACCGCAATGTTGTTTATGCAAAAGACATTTCTAATGTTGAAGAGTTTGCTGCAGGCATTGTTACTTCTGATAACAAGCAGTTTGAAATCCTTAAATACGATATTACAACACACCCTGACAAGGCAATTATTCAGCTTGGAAGAAACAATCAGTTAATCGCTTTATACAAAGCCAGCATTTACGGAAAGGCTGTAATAAGTGAAACCAATTTTTGTGTTTATGTGAAAGATGAAAAAGCCATTGAAAAGTACGGAACACTTTCTAAAAACGTTAGCAGCAAATATTTAAGCGATGATGAAATTGGCGGAGTTCCATTTTATAAAAAGCGGGCTGAAGACTTGCTTACTGAATGCAAGAAATTTTCTAAAGGTTATTACGTTACGACATATCTTCCTTTAATTCATGCGCGTGTGGATGCGTTCATGGATTTAAGGGTTTATGAGGGAGGAAAAATACAGAAAGTGAAAATTGAAGAGGTTACGTTCAGATATAAAAAAGACTGTGCGTTTAGTTCTGAGTTTTTTGTAAAGACTGTTTGAGGAGGTTTGATATCGATAAAGCATGTACTAAAAATCTGATTGACAGCATCAACAGTTTAATGGTTGAACTTTCAGCCTTTAGAGGTGAAATGAAAGAGTTTAAAAAGACTGTTGAAAAAAGAATCGACAGTTTGGATATGAGGCAGCTGCAATGTCAAAGTAATCCTATGACCTGTGCAAATGCCAGGAAACTTGAAGAGCACATTAAAAACGAAGGAAAGAAATCTGGCAAAATACTGGCTCTAATTGCCTGTATTATTTCCTGTTTTAATGTAGCTGTGACAATTATTACTTTAGTGGTGAAAAGCTTATGAGTGATGACAGAAATCTTAAAACACGACTTATGCTTGAAGCTGAAAAGGAAATTGTAGAAGGTTTAACTGAGGCAGATAAATACCGCTACTTTTTAGGCAGGATGCAGTTTTTGAAATACGAAAGCGGAAAGGAAAACCTTATTCAAAGTGACTGCTCTGGATCTGTTTGTCTTGCCCTGCTTTTATCAACAGGTTGTTTTATACGCGTCACAGCTGATGAGCTTTTTAAGAAGTTCTTTACCAAAAAGAATCCTAATAAAGATGATATTCAGGCGGCATTCTTTGTAACAAATTACGACCGTAAAATCGGAGAAAAGATTTACAAGGAAGGAGAATGTGCCCATGTTGCCGGCGTTTGCGGAATTGATGTTGTCCTTAATTGTGTAAGTCCTGTTTCAGTTCTTAGAAGTATCAGCGATATGAGACCGTTTTATAACGCAATGGATTATTCAGTTTATGTTCGCGGACTTGACCGCGATGTATTACAGAAAGCAAGTGACAGCGGTAACTATCTGTTTGGTGCTGATTATGAGTTTAGCAAAATCCATGAAGCAATAAATGAGGTGCGATGATGATTGCATACAGATTAGAAAGACTGGTTGAAAAACTTATTTCATTTAAGTTTGTGATTTTTATCATCACTACTATTTTGAAATGTTTTGAAGTAATCGGTTGTGTTGAATGGCTTACGGT